>JANEMG010000006.1 GCA_024511045.1 Gammaproteobacteria bacterium
GATCCTTGCTATGTCAACTATTTTTTGAGATTTTTAGTGGTTTTTCTCCTCTGAAACTCTAAACTCTAGTATCATTAATGACAAGATAATACCGGTTCCTGTCGGGAAATCGCTGCAGTACGACATGCAAACACCAGCAAAGCGAAGACCTGGCTATTGCCCGGATTTGAATTCCAGACAGACAGCATCGAATAACAATGGCAACGGAAAAAGACTATAACCATAACTTCAGGAAAAATACCCTGAGAGAATGCCCGGATGCAGTTGCGCTATTGCAGGACATCAGGGACAACAAGGCTGCACGCGTAAAAAGGCCATTGGACCTGGCCAATGTGCTGCTCGTGGATGCTGACCTGGAGGGTGTCGATCTGAGCGGGGCAGACCTGAGCGGATCCGACCTTACCGGTGCAAATCTCAAGGGGGCGAAGCTGTTCAAGGCAAACCTGACGCATGCCAATCTTGATAGGGCGATACTTGAAGAAGCGGAATTGAGCGGAGCGGACCTCACTGACGCAAATCTCGAAGCGGTCAGGGGGAAACATGCCGGCTTCGGCATGGCAAAATTGACCGGGGCAAACCTTTTTCAGGCAGATCTCGGTGGTGCGACATTGACCATGGCCGATCTCACAGGGGCTCAGTTGCAGTGCTGCAGGCTCAGGGAAGCAAGGATGCGAGAGGTCGCGATCATTGCTGCGGATCTGACCAATGCCGATCTCGGCAATGCTGACCTGTCCCAGTCGCGGGTCGATCGATCGAATTTCAGCAATGCCGATCTCAGGGGAGCGATTCTTCGACAGGTAAGCGGCTATGAAACAGCCGACTGGATTGGTGTGGACATAAGAGACATCAATTTTTCCGGTGCCTATCTGATGCGAAGATTCATCATGGACCAGAACTACATCGCGGAATTCAAGGAAAGAAGCAGATTGACGAAGACATGGTACTACCTGTGGCTGGTGGCCAGTGATTGCGGCAGGAGTCTGATCCGCTGGTGTATCTTCTCGGCGCTGCTGGTGGCCTTGTTTGGTTTTTTGTACATGGGTACGGCAGTGGATTATGGCGATTACAGGACCTGGTTTTCACCCTTTTACTACAGCCTGGTAACCTTTACGACACTCGGCTACGGCGATGTCATTCCTGCAGGAACCACGGCACAGGTGCTGGTCATCGCCGAAGTGGTCATCGGTTATATTATGCTCGGTGGACTGTTGTCCATATTCGCCAACAAGATGGCAAGAAGAGCGGATTGAGGTGCAATGACAATGTTGAAGATTTTTAAAAGACGCCAGTCGGACCCAAAAGCGGCATTGAAGGAGATCCTGGAAGACTATGAACTGCCCAGTTTCTCAACGGGGGTGATGAATGTACTGTCGCTGCTGAGGGATCCCGAGTCGAATATGGGGGAAATAGCGGAATTGATAAAAGTCGATCCGGGCATGAATGTCAGCGTTCTCAGAATGGTCAATTCCGCCGCCTTTGGTTTTACCACGAAGGTCAGCAATATCCTGCATGCCATTACCCTGCTGGGCAGATCCCGGCTGGAACCGATCGTATTGTCACATGCCGTGCGTGACAGCATACCGCTGCCGCGGGTCAACGGCTTTGCGCCGGAAACGTTCTGGAAGAGTGCGGCAAGGCGGGCGAACCTGGCCAGGCTGCTTGCTCATCAATTGCATCCCGAGACGGAAACAGAGGCATTCACGGCAGGTCTTCTGCAGGACATGGCAGTACCCGTTCTCGTGGAAAAAAAGCAAGCTGCCTATTGCAGGGTGCTGCAGGAATCCAACGCGAATGATGGCAAAAGCCTCGATGAACTGGAAATGGAGGCGTTTGGTTTCGATCATCAAGTGGTCCGGGCGCTGATGGCGGAACAATGGGAACTGCCCGAATATCTGCAAAAATCCATAGCAGGGCACCATGGCGGCGATGGATCGGATGTGGATGCCGCCATCTTTCTCGTGTCTTTCATGAAAGAATCCGACGAAACCGAAGACAACGAGGCGCTTTTCAGTATCGCCGCAAGTGAATTCGGCATCGACAGGGACAGGATGCTTGGCTATATGCAGGACGCCTTCCAGGATGCCGACGAACTGATCAGTTTTTCCTGAGGATTGCAAAGCGGTTTACCGCCGCATCTGTCTGTTGACATCGTTCTCACGCTCCGCGGCAGGGAACGAACGCCGGAGCCGGCTGCTCACGGTTATCTGGATTGCTGTAGTTACAGCCGCCCCTGCAGTATTTTGTTCCCGAACGATGTATACTATTGCCTGATGACGTATGACTCTCAGCCATGCAGATAGTGCAATATGCCTGTCATCCCGACGGCAGGAGGGATCTTGAAAGCCATGAGCGATGCAGTGACGTCCAGGATTTCTCGCGCTGGTGCGGCACCTGTTTCGTATTGTTACTTAGTCAGCACAATTTTTGAATAAGGGGAATAGGATATGAAATTGCAGTTCGTATTGGCGTTGCTGTTGTTTGCCATGATGGAAAGTGTCGCTGCCGAAATGGAAGTGCCCGATGTCAAGGAGGGAATGTGGGAAATCACTTCGCAGATGGAAATGCCGGGAATGCCGATGGCCGTCCCGTCGGTGATTTCCAAACAGTGTTATACCAAACAGAGCATGAAGCCGGAAAATATATTGCGAAACAATCATTGCACCATGCAAAAAATGGATCTACGGGACAATTCCGTATCCTGGCAGATGCGTTGTCAACAGCAGGGCATGCAGATGACCGGAACCGGCAACATCGATTATCAGCACACCTCGTTCAGCGGCAATTTCAACATGAAAATGAGCGGTGCAAACCAGCCAGCCATGCAGATGAACACCAGACTGAAGGGCCGCTACATCGGTCCCTGCCAGTAGTTTTTCAGCCGGAGGCCGCAGGGAGATGGTTTTTGTGCGGCAATATATGGAAATTCATCATGAGAATCAGCATAGATGATTACCGTAACATGATTACAGTAGCCGGGTTGCGGCGGTTTTTCCCGGATTGCGCTGGAGCTGCATCCGGGCTACGGTGATGTGCACGCATCGTCATGGAAAAAGCGGCAAATCCTGATTCGAATGTAGCCTGGATGGAGCTTGCGGAATCCGGGAGTCACGCCAAGGTGCTAATATCACAGTGATTTATTTGCCTTCGCCTTGAGAGGTGCATCTTAAAAGCTAAATTTTGCCGTGGATAAGTATATAATAGCCGCGGTTTTCATATCTTATACGTCCCATGGATGGGTGTTTATGGACTCTAACTAAATTTGACGAGAGATTTGCATGATTCAAGGTAGCATCGTTGCGCTGGTTACGCCGATGGATGAAAATGGCGCCGTAGACAATGACAGTCTGAAAAGGCTGGTGGAATTTCATATCGAACAGGGAACGGATGCCATTGTTGCAGTGGGTACCACCGGCGAATCGGCGACACTGGATGAAAACGAACATTGCCAGGTCATAAAAAACATCGTTGCACTCGTCGACGGCAGAATCCCGGTAATCGCCGGCACCGGTGCAAATTCCACGACCGAAGCCATCGCTCTGACGCGCAAGGCCAGGCAGGTCGGCGCCGATGCCTGCCTGCTGGTGACCCCCTATTACAACAAACCGACCCAGGAAGGGCTGTACCTGCATCATCGCGCCGTTGCCGAAGCCGTCGACATCCCGCAGATCCTCTATAATGTTCCAGGGCGTACGGCCTGCGACATGCTGCCGGAAACCGTGGGACGGCTGGCCGAAATACCGAATATCGTCGGCATCAAGGAGGCCACGGGCGACCTGTCGCGGGTGAAACGTATCCATGAATTGTGCGGCGACGATTTTGCCATGTACTCCGGAGACGACGCCTCTTCCTGCGAATTCTGCCTGCTGGGCGGACATGGCGTGATCACCGTGACCGGCAACGTCGCGCCAAGGCTGATGCATCAAATGGTGCAGGCGGCCATCGACGGCAACCGGGAAACGGCATTGAGCATCGATGCCAAGCTGTGGGGTCTGCACAAGTATCTGTTCATACAGGCCAATCCGATACCGGTGAAATGGGCGGTCGCCGAGATGGGCCTGATGGACAGGGGCATACGCCTGCCCTTGACCTGGCTGACCGAAGACTGCTTCGACACAGTGCGAGGCGCGATGCGTCAGGCTGAAGTCCTTTAACCCTGTACATGGCAAAAGCAAAACTGGCATGGTCTGCGGCGGCGGCTCTGGTGTTGAGCAGCCTGACCGCATGCGACTGGATAAAGAGCCAGTTCCCTGACAAAGGCAAGGATTATTACTACAGCAGTGAAATCCCGCCACTCTATGTGCCTCCGGAACTGGCCAACAACCGCATCGATACCCAGGCTGGCGTGATCGAGACCGGGGTGAATGACCCGCTGCCTGGAACACCACAGGTCGTCGTCGACCAGGTCAAGCTGGTGGAACTGGAGGGCGGGGCGACGCGCATACAGCTCAACGAACCCTTCGACAGGGCCTGGCGCATCGTCGGCAAGGTCCTGTCCCGGCAGGCCCTGGAAATCACTGGCCGCAACCTGGCCGATGGCGTCTACAATGTCCAGTACGATCCCAATGCCCATGCCATGGAAGACGGAACGATATGGGACGAACTGGTTTTCTTTTTTGGCGAAGAGCAAAACCAGGAAAAGGAGTATCGCATCCGGCTTGCCCAGAAACAGCAGTTCACCGAAGTGATCGTCACCGACGACAACGATGTACCGTTGTCCGATGGCCCCGGCTTGAAGCTGCTGAAATCCATCTTTAAAGCCATACAGGCGGACTATGCAGACAATTGATGGCATATCCATCAGGTTGGCTCTTTTAGAAGCATTTCCCCTTCCTCCGGGACATGTTCCGACATTCCGGGCAGCAGCAGGAACCTGATGCACGATGAGGATTTTTCCGCCGATCGCCACGACCATCCATTCCCAGAAACCTTAGTCGACAGTTTTTCCAATGCTTAAAATTCACGGCAGTTCCGCGCTTTCCGAGTTCCGTCTGCAAAAATTGCTGGGCGAATGTCAGGCCATCGATCCCGCTGTTCAGGCCGTTGTCGCCGAATACGTGCATTTTATCGACACCGACAGGCCCTTGTCCGATGCCGAACGGAATATACTGCAGAAACTGCTGGATTATGGCAGCAGGCATGGCGGAGCGCCGTCTGGCGGCGAGAACCTGCTGGTGATTCCCCGCGCCGGAACGATTTCACCCTGGTCCAGCAAGGCCACGGAAATCGCCCAGCGCTGTGGGCTGGCGGCGGTCAGACGCATCGAGCGCGGCATACAGTACCGTTTCAAGGGCAGTGCCGGTTGGCAGTTGACGGAGGAACTGCAGCAGCAACTGGCGCCGCTGCTGCATGACCGCATGACCCAGTCCCTGCTCAGCGCTGGCAGTGAACCCGATTCCTTTGCCGGACATCGGCCACAGCCGCTGCACACCGCGCCGCTGCTGGAGCAGGGGCGCGCTGCGCTGGAAGATGCCAACAGGGAACTGGGACTGGCTCTGTCCGACGATGAAATCGATTATCTGGCCGAGAGTTTCCAGAAGCTGGGCCGCAATCCCAGTGATGTGGAACTGATGATGTTCGCACAGGCCAATTCCGAGCATTGCCGGCACAAAATCTTCAATGCCAGCTGGAGCCTGGACGGCGTTGAACAGGCGCAGTCCCTGTTCGCCATGATCCGCAATACCGCAAAGCAGAATCCCGCCGGCATCCTGTCCGCCTACAGCGACAATGCCGCCGTGGTCGAAGGGTCGGCGACGCCGGTTTTTCTGCGTGACAGCGAGACCGGGGAATATGGCTATGCGCAGGAGCATGCGCACCTGCTGATGAAAGTGGAGACGCACAACCATCCCACCGCCATTTCCCCCTATCCCGGCGCGGCGACCGGCTCCGGCGGGGAGATTCGCGACGAGGGGGCCACCGGCAGAGGTTCGCAGACCAAGGCCGGTTTGACTGGATTTTCCGTCTCGCATCTGAAGATCCCCGGCCTTGCCCAGCCCTGGGAAGAGGATTTCGGCAAGCCCGGGCGTATCGCCTCGGCGCTGGACATCATGCTGCAGGGCCCACTGGGCGGTGCCGCCTTCAACAACGAATTCGGCAGGCCGAATCTGGCCGGCTATTTCCGCAGCTTCGAGCAGCGCGCGCCGGGAGGCGACGATGCTTCCCTGCATGGCTACCACAAGCCGATCATGATCGCCGGGGGCATAGGCAACATCCGTCCCATGCTGGTGGACAAGCAGAGCATACCGCCAGGTTCCCTGATCATCGTACTCGGCGGTCCGGCCATGCTCATCGGCCTGGGCGGCGGCGCGGCATCGTCGCAGGCCTCCGGGGAAAGTGCGGAAGAACTGGATTTCGCGTCGGTGCAGCGGGAAAACCCGGAAATGCAGCGCCGCTGCCAGGAAGTGATCAATCATTGCAACGCCATGGGGGAGGCGTCGCCGATCATCTCCATCCACGATGTCGGGGCCGGCGGCCTGTCCAATGCCGTACCAGAAATCATCCACGACTGCCAACGCGGCGGTGAATTCGAGCTGCGCAAGATATTGAGCGCCGACCCGGGCATGTCGCCCATGCAGATCTGGTGCAACGAGGCCCAGGAGCGCTATGTGGTCGCGATAAGGCCGGAATCACTGCCCCTGTTCGAATCCTTCTGCCGACGGGAGCATTGTCTGTATGCCGTGATCGGTGAGGCCACCGAAAAAGAGCAACTGCACCTGACCGACAGCCTGCTGGGCGACGACCCGGTGGACATTCCCATGTCCCTGCTGTTCGGCAAGCCGCCGAAGATGCACCGCGATGTCAGGCATTGGCGGCCGGCACTGCAGCCGCTGGATTTTTCCGGTATCGAGCTGGCGGAAGCGGCGCGGCGCGTGCTGGCCTTTCCTGCGGTGGCCGACAAGAGCTTTCTGATCCATATCGGCGACCGCTCGGTCACCGGTCTGGTGGCGCGCGACCAGATGGTGGGGCCCTGGCAGGTGCCGGTGGCGGATGTCGCGGTGACCGCCGCGGGCTTCCAGGCGTCGACCGGGGAAGCGATGGCCATGGGCGAGAGGACACCGCTGGCGGTGATCGATGCCGCGGCTTCGGCGCGCATGGCCATCGGCGAGGCATTGACCAACCTGGCCGCGGCGCGCATCGAGTCGCTGCCGAAAGTGAAACTGTCCGCCAACTGGATGGCGGCTGCCGGCACGGCGGGCGAGGACGCGGCGCTGTTCGATGCGGTGCAGGCCGTGGGCATGGAATTGTGCCCGGAGCTGGGTATCGCCATTCCGGTGGGCAAGGACTCGCTGTCCATGAAGACCGTCTGGCGCGACGGGGACCGGGAAAAGGTCATGACCTCGCCGCTGTCCTTGATCATTTCCGCCTTTGCGCCGGTCACCGATATCGGCAGAACGCTGACCCCGCAGCTGCAGGATGCCGACAGCGTGCTGATCCTGCTGGATCTCGGCTGCGGCAGAAACCGCCTGGGCGGTTCGGTGCTGGCCCAGGTCTGCCGGCAATTGGGCGATGACTGTCCGGATCTTGAATCCGCGGCTCTGCTGCGGGCATTCTTCGATTTCATCCAGACCCTGAACCGGCAGGGTCATATTCTGGTCTATCACGACCGCTCCGACGGCGGTCTGCTGGCGACGCTCAGTGAAATGCTGTTCGCCGGGCGCATCGGCGTGACGGTGGATCTCGACGGCCTGGCCGGGGATCCTCTGGCGGTACTGTTCAATGAGGAGCTGGGAGCGGTGATCCAGGTGCCTCGGGAAGCCTGCGACCTGGTCATGCAGGCTGCTGGAGAAGCAGGCCTGGCGGAGTGTACCCACATCATCGGCAGCCTCATGGAGCGGCAGGAGCTGCGCATCAGCCGCGCCGGCGAGGTGATCTTTACCGCGACCCGCGCCGAGCTGCAGCGCACCTGGTCGGAAACCAGCTTCCGCATGCAGGCGCTGCGTGACAATCCGGACTGCGCCCGGCAGCAGTACGACCGCATCCTGGACGACGCCGATCCCGGCCTGCATGCCGAACTGACGTTCGATGTTCGTGAGGACATCAGTGCGCCGCTGTTTTGCAGGCAGCGACCAAGGGTGGCGATCCTGCGCGAGCAGGGCGTCAACGGTCATGTGGAAATGGCAGCGGCCTTCGACCGGGTGGGTTTTGCCGCCGTGGACGTGCACATGACCGACATCATCGCCGGCCGGGTGGATCTCGAGGGTTTCGCCGGGCTGGCCGCCTGCGGCGGATTCTCCTATGGCGATGCGCTGGGCGCCGGCGGCGGCTGGGCGAAATCGGTACTGTTCAACGAACGGGCGAGGGATCAGTTCGCCGCCTTTTTCGCCCGTGCCGACACCTTTGGCCTTGGCGTCTGCAACGGCTGCCAGATGCTCTCGGCCATCAAGGAACTGATTCCGGGGGCCGGCCACTGGCCCAGATTCGTCGGCAATCTGTCGGAGCGTTTCGAGGCCCGCGTGGCGATGGTGGAAGTGCAGGATTCGCCGTCGATTCTTTTCACCGGCATGCAGGGTTCCAGAATGCCGGTTTCCATCGCCCATGGCGAGGGAAGGGCGCTGTTTACCGAAGACCCGGCCGAAGTGCTGGGGCGCGGCCTGGTGGCGTTGAACTATGTCGACAACGAGGGCAGCCTGACCGAGGAATTTCCGGCCAACCCCAACGGCTCACCCTTCGGCATCACCGGTCTGACCAGCAGCGACGGCCGCTTCACGATCATGATGCCGCATCCCGAACGCTGCTTCCGCAGCGTGCAGAATTCCTGGCATCCCGGTGACTGGGGCGAAGACGGCCCCTGGCTGCGCATGTTCGCCAATGCCCGTGTCTGGGTGGGCTGAGTTTCTATTCCGGTTGACCGCACAGCGGATGCCGTGAACCCATCCGAGGGGTTTGACGGCAGCCTCCCTGCTACCGACTCCGCCGGATCGAACGCCCAAATCCCTTCCATTTGTTCAATACGACAAAGCAGAGGTAATGGCTCCCAGCTCCGTTATGGAGGTCGAGGTGATGACGTTCCGCGTACCGTTCCGTCCCACGGGCACAGTCTGGACTGCATTTCCACGCCGGAGTGCATCCAATTTAGGGCTTAGTATTATCTGATTACCCACAAGCTTCAGCCATTTCCCAAAATGAAAAACAGCGGTCAATCAATGCCGAGTCATGGCTGTCATGCCGCTCTTATCAATACAAAACAGATGTTGCAGTGCTGCAGGGAAGACCAATAAAGAGTCATTTCGACGGTAGGAGAAATCCTGGGCGCCATGGCAACGTGCCAACGCTCAAGATCCCTCCTTGTACAGCACCTGTTTTCTTTTTAGAAGAACAATTGTTTTACCTGTATTTGAATAATAAGGTGGATTCATCCTTCTCTATAGGCAATTAAAAACAGGTGCTGCGCTGGCGTCGGGATGACAAGAATTATTTGATTTCAGCAAGACTGAGGGTCATACGAAATCAGGTAGCTTTTTTGCAATAGCTGAAGCTATGATACTCCGACTGTTGAAACCACCCTTGAAATCACAGCAGGCAACACCATATCGGCAGTAAGCAAGATAATATCTGTTTTGTTTATTGTTTCAACTAATGGAGGTCGATATGGCTATTACACGTTATGAACCCTGGAGTATTCTCACCCAGCTGCAGAAGGAACTGGAGAACGCCTATACCGGTGGCAGC
Organism: Gammaproteobacteria bacterium; assembly: GCA_024511045.1. Classification (GTDB taxonomy): domain Bacteria; phylum Pseudomonadota; class Gammaproteobacteria; order Methylococcales; family Methylomonadaceae; genus JANEMG01. Next base: position 9,667 of record JANEMG010000006.1, read on the forward strand.
GGTGAAGGATCCGTCGCCACGGCGGAATGGGCGCCAGCGGTGGACATCAAGGAAGATGCAGAGCGTTTCGTCATCTATGCGGATCTGCCCGGCGTGAAACCCGAGGAGATCGATGTCAGCATGGAAAATGGCGTCCTGACCATCAAGGGCGAGAAGAAATCCGAGGTGGAAACCAACAAGGCGGGCTACAAGCGCATCGAACGGACTTATGGTTCCTTCTATCGCCGTTTCAGCCTTCCCGATACCGCCGATGCCGACGCGATCACCGCGAAAAGCAACAACGGCGTCCTGGAAATCGTCATTCCCAAGCGGGAGACGGTCAGGCCGAAAAAAATCACCGTCGCCAGCGACGAGTGACAAAAGGAGCCTTCGGGCTCCTTTTTTTATGCGATAATTTTTCTTTTCTGACAGCAACCCAATAGATCATCATGCACTTCGCCAGCATCGAAGCATTTGTCGGCAACACCCCGCTGGTGCGTCTGCAGCGCCTGCCGGGAAAAACCAGCAACACCATTCTGGTCAAGCTGGAGGGCAACAATCCGGCGGGTTCGGTCAAGGACCGGCCGGCGCTGAGCATGATCAGTCATGCCGAAGAGCGCGGTGAAATCAAACCCGGCGACCGGCTGATCGAGGCCACCAGCGGCAATACCGGCATCGCCCTGGCCATGGCCGCGGCCATCAGGGGCTACCGCATGACCCTGATCATGCCGGACAACATGAGTGTGGAACGCCGCGCCTCGATGCGCGCCTACGGTGCGGAAATCATCCTCACGCCGGCCGAGAAGAGCATGGAAGGGGCCATCGATCTGGCGAGAAAGATGCAGGCCGATGGCGAGGGCCGGATACTCGACCAGTTCGCCAATCCCGACAACCCGCGCGCCCATTATGAAGGCACCGGTCCGGAGATCTGGCGCGATACCGGCGGCAAAATCACCCATTTCGTCAGTTCTATGGGCACCACCGGGACCATCATGGGCACCTCGCGGTTTCTCAAGGAGCAGAATCCCGATGTGCAGATCATCGGCGTACAACCCAGGGACAAGGCGAAGATACCCGGCATCCGCCGCTGGCCCGAGGCCTATCTGCCGAAGATCTACGATGCCTCGCGGGTCGACCGGATCATCGATGTCGGACAGCAGGAAGCCGAAGACACGACCCGCGCGCTGGCGGCCCGGGAAGGCATCTTCGCCGGCATTTCCTCGGGCGGCGCGGTATCCGCGGCCCTGGAGTTGTCCCGGGAGGTGGAGCAGGCGCTGATCGTCGCGATCATCTGCGACCGCGGCGACCGGTATCTTTCCACCGGAGTGTTTCCGGGGTAATGCCTCGCCTGACAGTCCTCGCTGCGTTGCTGCTGTTGTCGTTTGCAGCCGGGGCGGTCGAGTCGCTGAAAATCAGTGTCGGTCGAATCAGCACGGAGCAGGGACGGCTGCACGATGTGGAACTGTCGTTGAACGGTCTGCATGCCGTGCGGCAGCAGCTGCACCTGTCCATAGCCAGGATGGAACTGGCCCAACCCTACGATCTGCTGAAGGCCATCGATATCCAGTGTCCGGAATTTGCCCTGGAACAGAACAGTCTTGAATGCCGGTCCGGCCATGCCGAAATCCAGTCCCGCTGGCTGGATGCTCCCGATGCATCTTTCAGTTTTGCATTCGACAGGCAGCGCAGCGAAGTGCATCTCGACGATCTCGAACTGGACGGCGGCAGCCTGGCGGTGACGGCGTTAACGCAGCAGCAGCGCTGGCAGATCGATCTGCGTGCGGAACGTCTGCAGGGACGGATTGTCAGACGGTTGCTCAAGACCCAAGACTTCGTTCAGAGCAGTGGCCGATACAATTTTCAGGTAAAGGCCGACGGTGTAAAGCAGGATTTGCGGAACATCGGTCTGATCCTGACGCTGCGCGATCTCTCCCTTCAGAATGAAGACGGCACCCTGGCCAGTGAAGCCCTGTCGGCGAAAGCCTATTTCGAGGCCAATGGACGGGGAGACGATGCCTGGCGATGGCAGGGCAGCATGCGTATCGACCAAGGTGCCGTCTACGCCGACCCGGTCTTCTGGGAGGCGCCGGAGCTACCGGCGCAAATGACGGCCAGCGGTCTATTGCAGAAAGCGAAGCAGCGTCTGCTGGTGAAGAACTTCAAAATCGACCATCCCGGCGTGTTTTCCGTGGAGGGTGACGCACAAATTCTTCTGGAAAATTCCAGCCCCCTGCGGCAGGCGCGCATCTTTCTGCGGGCAGATGATCTCGAAGCATTGACCGCCACCTGGCTGACGCCTTATTTTGTCGCCACTGAACTGGAGGGTATCGGCTTCACCGGAAAGCTGACCATTGCTGCCGATCTCCATCGGCAGGCATTGTCCCGCTTAAAGGCGGATTTCTCCCACCTGGCTGTCAACGACCAAGACTCCCGGTTTTCACTGTCGGGCGGCGAGGGGGCGATACGCTGGAGTGCGGAGAACGGCAGCGACAATCATTCCAGCATTGCCTGGCAGGGACTGCAAGTCTACCAGCTGCCCGTTGGCCCGGGGAGGATCACCCTGCTGACCCGCGACCGTGAGGCCGTGCTGCTGCAGCCGGTTTCCATCCCTTTTCTGGGCGGCAGGATCGAGATCGGACATTTTGCCTGGCAGCATGACACGACGCAGCAGCCCCGTATCGAATTCCGGGGAGGCTTGGTGGATGTTTCCCTGGAACGCCTGACCGAAGCCCTGGACTGGCCGTCATTGTCCGGCAGCATCAGCGGCCAGATACCCGCCGTCACCTACCGTGACGACCGGCTGCAGCTGGGCGGGCAGCTGAAAATCCAGATGTTCGGCGGCGAAATCCGTATCGATGATCTCGTTCTTGTGGGAATGTTCAGTGATCTGCCGCAGCTCTATGCCGATGTCGTCATCGACCACCTGGATCTGCAGGCGCTGACCCGCAAGTTCGCATTTGGCAGCATGCAGGGCAGATTGTCTGGGTTTATCCGGGATCTCTACCTGGAAGACTGGCGGCCGGTAAGCTTCTATGCCTGGCTGGGAACGCCCGACGATGACGATTCCCGGCACAGGATCAGTCAGAAAGCCGTGCAGAACCTGGCCAGCATTGGCGGTGGCGGTGCGGCGGATATTCTTTCCCGGGGATTCCTGCGCTTTTTCGATGAATTCGGCTATGACAGGCTCGGCATCGGCTGCTATCTGCATCGCGGCGTGTGTCAGTTGATGGGCGTCGAAGCGGCGGACCAGGGCTATTACATCGTCAAGGGCGGAGGACTGCCGAGAATCGATGTCATCGGCTATAATGCCCGCATCGACTGGCAGGTGCTGCTCACGCGTCTGGCGCGCATCGGCACGACGACCGACAGCGTTGTCGAATAGAACTGATAACCTTTTTCCCAACAAGATATGGAGTGCTGTGATGAAAAACAAACTGTTGCCGGTGCCTGTCGCCGCGACGCTGCTGCTGGCGGCCTGCGTGACCATCAATATCTATTTTCCCGCGGCGGCCGCCGAGCAGGCGGCCGATAAAATCATCAAGGAAATCCAGACGCCGGCAGACGGCGAAACGCCGCAGGAAAACAATTCCCACTGGCAGGACGGCGTGTACCGATGGCTGGATGCCGCGTTGAATCTGCTGGTGACGCCGGCGCATGCCGGGAATGCCGATCTGTCCCTGGATTCGCCGGAAATCAGCCGGCTGCGGGCTGCCATGAAAAAGCGTTTTGCCTCCTTGAAGCCTTTCTATGCCAAGGGCTGGATCGGCATACAGGCGAACGGACTGCTGACGGTCAGAAATGCCAGCCAGGTGCCGCTCAGGGAACGCAACCGCGTGCAGAAGCTGGTGGCTGCAGAAAACAGCGACCGCAAACAGCTGTACCGGGCCATCGCCAATGCCAATGGCCATCCGGAATGGACGGATGATATCCAGGCGACCTTCGCCAAACGCTGGAGAGCCAATGCCGAGCCTGGCTGGTGGTACCAGGCGGCGGACGGCAGCTGGCGGCAAAAATAACAGTGGCGCGCAGAAGAAGCAGAAAAAAACTGCCGGAAGCGCCGGTGACGGTGGACATCGAAGCCCTGTCCCATGACGGGCGGGGGATCGCGCATGTGGATGGCAAGGTGCTGTTCGTCGACGCGGCGCTGCCCGGTGAAACGGTGCAGTTCGTCTACACCGACAGCCGCCGCGATTATGCGGAGGGCAGGGTGGTCGAGGTTGTGAAAGCCGCGCATGAACGGGTCGTGCCGAAATGCCCATATTTCGGCAATTGCGGCGGCTGCAGCTTTCAGCATGCCGGCAGCGAGGCGCAGATTCTGTACAAGCAGCAGATGCTGCAGGAGCAGTTTGCCCGTATCGGCAAGCTGACTATCCCCGAATTCTGGCAGCCCTTGACCGGTCCGTATTGGGGATACCGGCACAAGGCCCGGATGGGGGTCAAGTACGTCGCCAAAAAAGGCCGGGTGCTGGTGGGCTTCCGGGAAAGACGCAACCCCTTCCTGGCCGATATCGAAGCCTGCCCGGTGATGCATCCCAGCGTTGGCACGAAGCTGATGAATCTGTCGGCGATGTTCGGAAAACTGACCATCCGGGATAAGATTCCCCAGATCGAGGTCGCCATCGGCGATGAGCAATGCGTGCTGGCCATTCGCGTGCTGGAGCCGCCCACCGAGCAGGACAGGGAGATCATGCGTGACTTTGCCCGGGAGCAGGACATCACGCTGTATCTGCAGCCCAAGGGACCGGATTCCATCGTGCCCCTTTATCCTGCCCATCCCTCCCTGCCCACCTATGCGCTGCCGGACCAGGATATCGTGTTCCGCTTCCGGCCGGCCATGTTCACCCAGGTCAACACCGACATCAACCGCAAAATGGTCAACCGGGTGCTGGAAACCCTGGCGCTGGAAAAGACCGACATGGTGCTGGATCTGTTCTGCGGACTGGGCAATTTCACCCTGCCCATGGCCAGGCAGGCGGGACTGGTGGTGGGCGTCGAAGCCAACAAGCCGCTGATCGAACATGCCCGGGTGAATGCCCGCCTGAACGCAATCGACAATGTCGAATTCCATGCTGCCGACCTGACCCGCGACGTTTCCGACATGCCCTGGGCAAAACGTCACTACGACAAGGTTCTGCTGGACCCCTCCCGTGCCGGAGCGGCGGAAGTACTGCCGCAACTGAAGCAGTGGCGGCCCCGGCAGGTCGTCTACGTCTCCTGCAATCCGGCAACCCTGGCGCGCGATGCCGGCATCCTGGTCCATGAACTGGGCTACCAGCTGGTCAGGGCCGGGGTCATGGACATGTTTCCGCAGACCGCCCACGTGGAATCCATGGCCTGCTTCGAGGCCGGCTGACAGCCGTTTGGATTTGCCATGAATGCCATTGCCCCGCCTGCGGTGTACCTCGATATCTGCATCGCCAGGCAGACGCTGGGTATCGTCCGCCAGGGAGAAATCGTCCGGGTCTACCCGGTATCGACAGCGAAAAACGGCCCCGGAGAGCAGATGGGCAGCGAATGCACGCCCACCGGCTGGCACTGCGTCCGGGCGAAGATCGGCGCCGGCCTGCCGGAAAACGCCGTGTTCACAGGCCGGCGCCCGACCGGCGAGATCTATACGCCGGAACTCGGCGCCAGACATCCAGGGCGCGACTGGATTCTGACCCGGATACTCTGGCTGGGCGGGCTGGAGCCGGGCAGGAACCGCTATGGCCGCGTCGATTCCGCCTGGCGCTATATCTATATCCACGGCTGTCCCGGGGAACGTTTTCAGCAACGGCCCGAGTCCCATGGCTGCATTCGCATGCGCAATGCCGATGTGCTGGACCTGTTCGACCGGGTGGACGCGGGAATCCGGGTTTTCATCCATGACGATGAGGTGGCAGGCCCATGAAACGCATCGTTCTTGGAATCGAATACGATGGCCATGGCTACTCCGGCTGGCAGTGGCAGACCGGGCGCAGGACCGTGCAGGATGCCGTCGAAAAGGCGCTGGGCAGGGTCGCCGCTGCGCCGGTCAGCGTCATCTGTGCCGGACGCACCGATGCCGGCGTGCATGCGCTGGAACAGGTGGCGCACTTCGACACCCCCGTCGAGCGGGACAGGCATTCCTGGCTGATGGGCGGCAACGCCAATCTGCCCGATGACGTCAGGATACTCTGGGTGCGGGAGGCGCTGTCGGATTTTCACGCCAGGTACAGCGCCATCGCCCGGTTCTACCGCTACATCATCCTCAATCGCCGGGTCAAGTCGGCCCTGCTGCGCAAGCAGGTTACCTGGTGCTACGAACCGCTGGATGCGGAGAAGATGCACCACGCCGCCCAGGCGCTGGTCGGCGATCACGACTTCTCGTCGTTCCGGGCCCAGGGCTGCCAGTCCAAAAGTCCCCGCCGGCTGGTGCATTTCATCGACGTCTACCGGGACGGGGAAAAGGTGATCATGGACATTGCCGCCAACGCCTTCGTGCACCACATGGTGCGCAACATCGCCGGGGTATTGCTGGCCATCGGCAAGGGGCGCCATCCCGTGAACTGGACAGCGCAGCTGCTTGAAGCAAAAGATCGCCGGCAGGGCGGCATCACCGCCCCTCCCGACGGCCTGTATCTCGGCGGCATCTGCTATCCCGAACACTATGGACTGACCCCGCACCCCCTGTTCGGCAAGCTTCCGAAAGATGCCAGGCGGTTTGATTGAGGTAGGCAAGGATTGCTGCAATGTAACTACTCACCCATAGTAAAAGAAGCCCCTATGGGTGGTCTGTGGAGGAAGTGTCTTTGGCAGGGATGCCAAAGTCAAGCCTACAGGGATGTATTCACGGCGTCTTCCGGAACAGACTACCCATAAGGGCCCGAGTA
>JANEMG010000141.1 GCA_024511045.1 Gammaproteobacteria bacterium
TGCAACCGCGATGGCCTGCTGCCATCGCGGTTGCCGATACCTCCCTGTGCCGGAATTGTGCCTGCCGTTATATGATGGACACAATTAGGATGACAATTGGCCGGGAAGGATGAATAATATACAGCCAGATTTTTCGTATCGGAATATTCTACCAGTTATGAAACTGGAAAAAATCAAACTTTCAGGTTTTAAATCCTTCGTCGATGCCACCACGATTCCCATCACCGGTAATCTGACCGGCATTGTCGGACCAAACGGCTGCGGCAAATCCAATATCATCGATGCGGTACGCTGGGTAATGGGCGAAAGTTCCGCGAAACATTTGCGCGGCGGCAATATGGCCGATGTGATCTTCAACGGTTCTTCGACCAGAAAACCCGTCGGCACCGCGTCGGTGGAGCTGCTCTTCGACAACAGCGAAGGCAAAGCGGGTGGTGAATACAGCAAATATAGCAGTATCTCGATAAAGCGGCAGGTCAATCGTGACGGTCAGTCGCTGTATATGCTCAATGGCGCCCGCTGCCGGCGCAGGGACATTACCGATCTGTTCCTGGGCACGGGTCTTGGCGCCCGCAGCTACGCGATCATCGAGCAGGGCACCATATCCCGACTGGTAGAGGCGAAACCGGATGAACTGCGCGGCTACATAGAGGAGGCCGCCGGCATTTCCAAGTACAAGGAAAGAAGGCAGGAGACGGAAACGCGCATGCGCCATACCCGGGAAAACCTGGAGCGGCTCGACGACCTGCGCGAGGAAGTGGAAAAACAGTGCAAGCATCTGCAAAAACAGGCAAAGAAAGCGGAACAATATACCAAGCTGAAGGGAGAGGAACGGCGATTCAAGCTGGAACTGCTGGCCATGCGCTGGAACACTTATCATCAGTCGTCGCTGGCCCTGCAGGAACAATTGCAGGATGCCGCCGCTGCGCATAACCGCCTGTTTCAACAGTTGCGGGAACTGGATAGCGAGATCAATGCAAAAAGACAGGAATACAAGCAGCGCCAGGAACGGCTGAATAGCGTGCAGGGTGATTATTACAACGCCGTTGCCGAGTGCAGCCGGCTGGAACAGGCCATCGAGCACAATCGCCGCAGTGAGCAGGAAACCACGCTGGAAATCCAGCGGCTGAGACAGCAGGCGGAGCAGTCACTGCTGGATCTCGCCGGTGACGAAGAACAACTGGAGCAAACCCGGCAGGCTGCGGTCGACACCGAACAGGCTTTGCAGGAAGCCCGCAGCAGCGAAAGCCGGTTTCTCGAAGTGCAGCAGGACTGCCATGAAAAGCGCCTGCAATGGCAGGAGCAGTGGGAAGCGCTGCGTAATGCCATGGCGCAGTTGAAAGAACGCAGTGAAGTTCAGTGCAGCACCATCACCCAGCTGGAAAACCAGAATCGCCAGCTGCAGGTTCGCATGCAGCGCTTGCAGACGGAGCGCAGTGGATTAGAGGACGATCAACTGCAGCTGCAGCTGGAAACGCTGCAACAGGATATCGCCGGGATTCAGGAGCGGCGCGCCGAACTGCACCTGCAACTGGAAGACCTGCAGCAGCGCATCACGGAATTGCGCGGACAGGTCCGAGAGAGCCATGACCTGCTGCATGAACAGCGTTCCGAGCTGCATGGCATCGAGGGCAAGATCACCTCGCTGGAACTGCTGCAGCAGCACGCCATGGGCAAGGACAACAAACAGCTGGGACTCTGGCTGGAGCAGATGCAGCTGGCCGACAGGCCCAGACTGGCGGAATTGCTGGATGTACAATCAGGATGGGAAACCGCAGTGGAAACAGTCCTGGATGCGCATCTGGAAGCGATCTGCGTGGACAGTGCCGATGCCGTCATTGCCGATCTGCAGACCCTGGTCGATGAATCCCTGATATTGTTCGAAACCGAATGTGGGCATGCGCCGCAGCGTTCCGGAGTTTTGCCGAGGCTGCTGGACAAAATCCACAGCCGCTGCCAGCTGGCGGCCCTGCTGGGCGGTGTCTACTGTGCCGAAAATATGCAGCAGGCCAGACAGTACAGCGGCCAGCTGCAGGACCATGAAAGCATCGTCACACCCGAGGGCGACTGGCTGGGGCCGGGCTGGCTGCGCATCGTGCGTGCCACCGACAGCAAGACCGGGATACTGCAGCGGGAAAAGCAGCTGCGGACACTGAAACACAGCCGGGCAGAGCTGCGCGAACGCATCCTGCAGGCCGAAGCGCAGCTGGCCGATGCAGAAAAAGCGCTGCGCGAGGCCGAAGCCGGACACGATGAGATGCGACAGCAGGACAAGCTGCTGGCCGCCGAGTTTGCTGCGATGAATTCCAGGTTCAGCGCGCAGACGGCCAGACATGAGCAGCAGCAGCGGCGGCTGGCACAGATCGACGAAGAACTGACGGACATCGGTCAGGCCATCGAGGACAATGCCGGACAGCTGGAGGAAGCGGCACTGCTCAGGGACCAGGCTGGCAGCGCGCTGGCCGAGCTGGAAATCAGGCAGCACGAACTGGAGGAGAGCAACCGGGAACTGCAGGGAGAGCAGCTGCAGGCCGATCAGCAACTGCAGCAGGCACGGCAACAGGTGCATACCCTGCAGGCGCGGATCGAATCGCTGCAGGCGTCGGAAAATCTGCTCCGCAAACAGCAGGACCGGCTGCAGCAACAGCATCGTCAGGCTCTGGACAGAATCACCGATCTGGAACAGAAACTGCAGCGCTCGGCGCAACCCATGCAGGCTGAAGAGCAGCAGCTGCAGCAGCACCAGGAAAGCAAACGGCAATTGCAGGGGCTGCTGACAAAAGCCCGGGAAGAACAGGAGGCCATCGAGTCCGGCCTGGCCACTCTGAGTGATGAACATGCCCGGGTGCAGCGGGAAATGGAAAAACAGAAGGCGCTGCTGGACAAAATCCGCTTTCAGCAGCAGGAAAGTGACGTGCGCCAGCAGACGGTCGTGGAGCAGCTCGAGGAAATCGACGTCGATGCCGAGCAGGTGCTGACTGACCTGCCGGAAGATGCCGATGAACAGCAATGGAAGCAGCGTGTCGAACAGCTGAGCCGGCAGATCGAACGCCTGGGCACGATCAACCTGACCGCCATCGAGGAATATCAGGCGCAGGCGGAACGAATGGAGTTTCTCAACGAACAGCATCAGGATCTGCTCACTTCGCTGAATGCGCTGGATCAGGCAATCAGCAGGATCGACAAGGAGAGCCGGCAGCGTTTCAAGGAGACCTTCGACAAAATCAATGCCGGCCTGCAGGAAAAGTTTCCCAGATTGTTCGGCGGCGGACAGGCCTATCTGGATCTGACCGATCATGATCTGCTGGAAGCGGGGGTCAATATCATCGCCAGACCGCCGGGCAAGCGCAACAGCTCCATCCATTTGCTCTCCGGCGGGGAAAAGGCGCTGACGGCGGTGGCGCTGGTGTTCTCGATTTTCGAGCTCAACCCGGCGCCGTTCTGCCTGCTCGATGAGGTCGATGCGCCGCTGGATGACTCCAACGTCGGCAGATTTTCGAAAATGGTCGAGGAAATGTCGCAAACCGTGCAGTTCCTGTATATTTCCCACAACAAGATCACCATGGAAATTGCCCAGCAGCTGGCCGGAGTGACCATGAAGGAAGCCGGTGTTTCGCGCATGGTGTCCGTGGATATTGAAGAAGCAATTAACTTGGCAGAAGCAGATGGATAAAGATTTATTGAGGATCGTCATTATTGCGCTGGGTGCGCTGGTCGTTGCCGGCATGTGGCTGTGGCATGTGCTGCGCAAGGGCAGCAAGGTGCGACGGCGCAGAGGGTTTTTTCAGGATGATGAAGTCCTGGACAGCATCGACGAATCGCTGGTGATCAAGGCTGGTGACGATGATTTCGAGATCGTCCCTTTGGGCTCCGCCATCGACGATGCAGCGCAGGAATCCGCCGCTGAAGCCCCCGACGATCAGGTTCCCAAGGCAGAACCGTCGATATCGGGATTGCCGAGAATCATCCAGTTCAGCATCGTCTCCCGTGCCGAGGATGGCTTCAATGGCATGGATCTGGCAGCGGCGTTGGATGCCGTAGGGCTGCGCTATGCCGATATCAAAATCTATGAACGCGTCGACAGCAACAATCTGGTGGATTTCGGCGTGGCCAGCATGGTGCCGCCTGGAACCTTTCCGGAAAGTAATCTGGCAGATTTCAATTGTCCTGGCATCGTGCTGTTCATGCAGCCCCGGGAGGTCGACGATCCGGCGGCGGTATTCGACGATTTTGTCAAGACCATGCACCGCCTGGCTTCAAAGCTGGATGGCATCGAACGGGATGAAACTCAGCAGCCGTTGAGTGAGGAGAAAATCCAGCGTCTGCGCGAGCAAATGATCCAGAGATGACTTCGCGGCAAATGCCGGCGCTGCCCATGGCGGCGGCCGTTGCCACGCATCCCCTTCCGGGCGCAAACCATGCTGAACGAAAGACAAATCGAAATTCTGCAACGTGCAGGCCTCGACAACACCAGCCTGTCCGCGGAGCGGATCGCCGCAATCGCCGCCGCGGTGGACGCCGGCAGACTCGATGATGCGCAGCTGATCGATTTTCTGAAAATTGCCAATACCCTGTACCGCGGCGGTGAACAGATCGTTTCCGACCACGTCTATGACAATGTCTTCCTGGCCGAGTTACGCCGCCGCCAGCCCCGGCACCCTTTCCTGCACCACGTCGAGCCGGAAGCGGCCTTTCCCGGAAAGACCATTCCCCTGCCGGAAAAAATGCTCTCCACGGAAAAGGCCTATACCCTGGAGAGCATCGCAAGATGGCTGGGGCGGGTGGAAAAGGCCGCCAGGGAACTGGACGTCGATTTTGCGCGGCTGCAATTCCGGGTGACCCCGAAACTGGATGGCTTCGCCGCCTATGACGATGGCAGACTGTTGTATACGCGCGGCGATGGCCGCAAGGGAACGGACATTTCCCGGGTCTTCGAACGCGGCCTGAGCGTCGCCGGCGATGGCAGGAGAGGGCAGGGCGCCGGGGAAATCGTCGTCAACCAGCATTATTTCAACGAACATCTCGCCGAGCGCTTCGAAAATGCGCGGAATTTTCAGGCCAGCATCATCAAGGAAAAGGAGTTGGACGAACTGGTGCTGCAGGCCATCCAGGACAAAGCCGCGGTGTTCTATCCCTTTGCCCAGCTGCCAGCCTGGCAGGGCAGCGCCGCCGAACTGCTGGAGAATTTCAGCGAGATAGTCGAGGATGTACGGGGATTTGTCGAATACGATGTCGACGGCGTGGTCATCGAAGTGACCGACCCGGCGCTGCAGCGCCACATGGGCAGCACGCGCCATCATCACCGTTGGCAGATCGCCTTCAAAAGCAATGCCGAGACTGCGGAAGTGAAGGTTTTGCGGGTGATTGCGCAAACCTCCCGCTCCGGACGGGTCAACCCGGTCGCAGAACTGGAGCCGGTACGCCTGAGCGGGGCAATGATCAGCCGGGCCACGGCGCATCATTATGGCATGGTCAGGGAAATGGGAATCGGACCTGGCACTGTCATCGAACTGACCCGCAGCGGCGAGGTGATACCCAAGATCGAGCGCGTACTGATCCCTGCGGAACCCGAGATTCCTGAATATTGTCCCAGCTGCAAGAGCAGGCTGGTCTGGGATGGCGACTATCTGTACTGCATGAACAGCGCGCATTGCCCGGCGCAGATCGAAAACACCATCGAGCATTTTTTCAAGACCCTGGGCAATGTCGACGGGTTCGGTAAAAAAACCGTGGAAAAGCTGCATCGGGCTGGCATCAGTTCAGTCTACGAGATTTATCAGCTGGACGGGGAAAAGCTGCAAGATCTTGGTTTTGGTGAAAAAACTGCCCGCAATCTGCTGGATCAATTGCGGCGCAGCAGAACCGAGCCGGTGGGGGACTGGCGTTTTCTGGGGGCTTTCGGCATTCACCGCATGGGCCTCGGCAATTGTGAGCGGCTGCTGCAGCATTACCGGCTGACGGAGATTTTCACGTTGACGGAACAGGACATCGTCGAAATCGAGGGCTTTGCCGAAAAAACCGCCAGCGCCGTGGTGGCCAGCCTCAAGGAAATACACGACGAATTTCAGCGCATCCTGGCCCTGGGCTTCAACCTGATCATCACGCCCCTGCAAACGGAGCCGGGGGAGCGGAAAAAAGCCAGCCCCCTGGCCGACAAGAGCATCGTTTTCACCGGCACCATGCAGCGGGCGAAAAGAGACGATCTGAAGAAGCAGTCCAAGCAGCTGGGCGCCAGGGTGGGCAACAGCATTACCGGGAAAACCGATTATCTGGTGGTGGGTGAGAAGCCGGGGGCGGCAAAATTAACGGCGGCAAGGGAAAAAGGCGTCACGGTGCTGACCGAAGAGCAGTATTACGCTATGCTTGAAACGGACGATCGTGAACAACCGGCCGGTAATGGCAGATAAATTCGGATCAATAATTATAAAACTGCTAAGATTAATAAGACTGAAGTTTCCCAGAAATTATTCAAGCCACCATGCGCAGCAGCACAGTGACCAGAGAATTTCCGGGGGGATTGCCGGGTTTGGGGCAAACCCTGGCAAAATT
>JANEMG010000448.1 GCA_024511045.1 Gammaproteobacteria bacterium
TAAGAGACAGAGACACGCCCCTCCTTATCCCCTTGTTTTGGCGCCAGTTAGCCAAAAAATTCACTGGTTTTTCGAGTTTTGCATTTACCTCTAGTGTCATCATATACCAGATTTTGCGGATGTGCGCCACAAAATAGCAAGGGGGTGAAAATGAACAAAGTCAAACTTGGCATCGCCGGGGCCATGGCCGCCGTGGTCCTGATTACACTATGGAATTCCTTTATCACCGTCGAAGCAGGGCACAACAAGGTGGCGACCCTGTTCGGAAAGGTGCAGCCGGAGCCCTATCCGGAAGGGATGCATCTGGTCAATCCGCTGCTGGATTTCATCAGCTTCGATTTGCGCCAGCAGACCTAGACCTGGGAACATCTTCAGGTGCCCTCGCAGGACAAGTTGAAGACCTCCATGGATATCTCCGTTACGTTCCGGCTGGACGGCCCACGCACTCCGCAGATTCTCCAGGAGACCGGGCGCCTGGAGGACGTGGTCAGCAAGCATATCACCCCCAAGGTGCGTTCCCTGCTGCGCGAGGCGGGCAAGACCGTCGAGCAGTCCCAGGATTTCTATCTGGACAGCGTGCAGCTGGAACTGCAGAAATACATGGAGGATGGCCTGAAGGAGTACCTGGAACCCAAAGGCGTGCTGGTTTCCGCAGTCTTGTTTCGGGATATCACCCTGCCTGAGGTGGTGACCACGGCGGTCATTCAGACCAAGGAACGCTAGGAACAGCTGGAACGGGAAAAGGCACAGTTGAAAATCGTCGAGCAGCAGGCCCAGCAGCAGGTGAAAATGGCGGAAGCCAAGCAGCAGGCGGCCGTCGCCAATGCCTCGGCGAAACGTATCCAGGCCGATGCCGAGGCCTACCGCATCAGCAAGGAGGCGGAGGCGCAGGCAAAAGCCAATCAACTGCTGGCAAAATCGGTGACCCCGGATCTGATCCGCTATAATGCCATCCAAAAATGGAACGGCGCTTACCCGAATACCCTGCTGGGTGGTAAGACCGAGGGACTGATACTGAACCTGCCCAACAGCGGCAGATAACGAAGGGGAAGCCGTGCGCAACGACAAGCAGGCACTACGCAGGATGGTTGACGGGCGCCCGATTGTGCAACGGCAGCAATCTGCGTCGAGCGTTGTCCGCTCGAGCGTGGAAAAAGGACCAGATTCGGCCATCGAATACAGCAAGGAAATCATCGTACCATGAACGCTGCTGGAAACGCCGGCAAGCTGCTGGTGCTCAATTCCGGATCGTCCTCCCTGAAATTCCGGCTCTTTGCGGGAACGGATCTGGCTGTTCTGGCTTCGGGGCTGATAGAACAGGTCGGTGCAGCCCAGGGTGCTGCACATCTCTCCTTTGCCGGTCCTTCAGGAGAGGCAAAGACAATCGAGCGTACAGCTTCAGTAGCCGATCATCGGCAGACCTCGAGGTCATGCCGAAATGCTGCGGGAAAGCGGCATGTTAGTCGATACCGGCGAACTGGCGGGGATAGGCCACCGTGTCGTGCATGGCGGTGAGGCTTTTCAGCAGCCGGTGCGCATCGATGCCTCCGTGATGGCCGCGATCGAAGCGCTGACACCCCTGGCGCCCCTGCACAATCCGGCCAACCTCATGGGAATCCGGGTGGCCATGGAACAGGCCGCACAGACACCGCAGGTCGCGGTTTTCGATACCGCCTTCCACCAGTCCATGCCCGAACACGCCTATCTCTACGCACTGCCCTATCGTTACTATCAGGAGCAGAAAGTGCGTCGCTACGGCTTCCACGGCACCTCGCATGGCTATGTGGCCCGTCAGGCCGCGAAGCATCTCGGCAGACCTTTGCAGGAGTTGAGCATGATCACCCTGCACCTGGGCAATGGTGCCAGCGCCGCGGCCGTAAAGGGGGGGAATGTATCGATACCTCCATGGGCATGACGCCTTTGGAAGGGCTGGTGATGGGGACCCGCAGCGGTGACCTGGACCCGGCCATCCCGTTTTACCTGGCCAGGCAATGCGGGCTGGACATCGACGCCCTCGATTCGCTGCTCAACAGGGAG
>JANEMG010000142.1 GCA_024511045.1 Gammaproteobacteria bacterium
GGTCTGTGGAGGAAGTGTCTTTGGCAGGGATGCCAAAGTCAAGCCTACAGGGATGTATTCACGGCGTCTTCCGGAACAGACTACCCATAAGGGCCCGAGTAGTTACCAGCCATCTTCGACAGCATTCCCACGCTCAGCGTGGGAATGCAAACAGTGACGCTCTGCGTCACGTAACACCGGCGCGTTTCGGAATGAATTCCCACGGAAGTCGTGGAAACCACACCCTGTCACTGCCAAACGACACCTCCAACAAAACCCCATCATCTCCCTCTGGCGCTTGCCGCGATCCAGCCGGTCCTGGCACAAAACAATCGGCATGCCTGCATGCTGGCAACACTTCAGCCAGGAATACCTGCAGCGAAAGTCAGCGATCCTCTGTCTGTCACACTCCTGTAACAAAACTTATTTACCATGCGCTCTCCAACAAGCTGTTGCCACATTTCAACGGTTTGTATTTTTATACAACATGAGGTTTATTCCAATGGCATTGAACATCGAACGCAGCATGCTCGGCCTGGCCCTGCTCAGTGCGGCTGCCTTGCACAGCCTTCCCGTGCGGGCGGCCGACCAGGAACTGCTGGACATGCTGCTGAAAAACGGGGCAATCACCCAGGAACAGCATGACACGCTGATGAAAAAAGAGACGATTTCCAAACAGGATGTCGACAACATCAAAGTCAAGCTGGACCGCAAGGGTCTGCAGGTGGAAACAGCGGACAAGGCATTCAAGTTCGCCTTGGGCGGCCGCATCCAGGCCGACGCCACCTGGGCAACGAACAACAACCAGCTTACCAAGGGCGGCACCCCAGTCAAAGCCAACGACGGCACGGAAATACGCCGCGGCCGCATGGCCTTCAAGGGCGTGATGTGGCACGACTGGAAATACGTGATCGAGGCCGATTTCGCCGACAATAAAGTCCACATAAAGGACCTGTTCGTGACCTGGAAAGGACTGGACCATTTCGAATTCACTGCCGGCAACCAGAAGCAGCCCATCAGCATGGAGCTGCAGGAAAGTTCCAACGACATCATGTTCACCGAGCGCTCGCTGGTCAACTCTCTGACAGGGTCACTGTTCGACCGCGCCATCGGCTCCCATGCCAAGTCCAAGGGGCATGACTGGTCGACTCAGGTCGGCGTCTACGGCGACACCATCACCCCCAACAAGACCAGCAGCGACTTCGCCGGCGAGGGCTGGGGCGTGGCATCTCGCGTCACCTGGGCGCCGATCAACGCAGACGGCAGGCTCGTTCATCTGGGAACCTATGGCGGCTACCGTGCAGTCAATGGCGAGAGCGAGATCCTGGACAAGACACTGCGCTTCCGCCACGAAACCACGCACATGTCCAATCTGTACCTGACCGATACCGGCAAAATAGCCGATGTCGACAGCACCACGATGGCCGGCGCGGAACTGGCCGGCATGTATGGTCCCTTTTCGGCGCAGTTCGAATACGCCAACGCCTGGGTGAACCGTTCCGATATGGAAAACCTGAGCTTCTCGGCCTGGTACATTCAGGCGGCCTGGACGCTCACCGGTGAATCGCGCTCCTACAAGGGCTCCGACGGGGAATTCAAGCGCCTGCGGCCGGAAAGAAACTTCAGCCTGCGCGACGGCGGCTGGGGCGCATTGGAACTGGCGGCACGCTACGGCCAGAACGACCTGAACAGCAACGACATCGTCGGTGGCCGCCAGGATAGTTTGACCGTCGCACTGAACTGGTATGTCAACCAGAACGTCCGCTTCATGGCCGATTACCGGACCGCTCTGAACGTCAAGGACTCGCCGGTCAGCCAGAACGGCGGCGATCCGGATGGCGTCGGCGCCTTCACGCTGCGCACCCAGCTGGCATTCTAGCGCAGCACTGGCAGCTACTCCTCCCGCCCGTACAGGCCGCGATGAATAGCGTCGCGGCCTGCTCCGAAACAAACATTAGCCGTAACCACTCGGGCCCCTATGGGTAGTCTGTTCCGAAAGACGCCGTGAATACATCCCTGCAGGCTTGACTTTGGCATCCCTGCCAAAGACACTTCCTCCACAGACCAACCATAGGGGGCTTGTTTTACTATGGGTGAGTAGTTACCGTTAGCCCATCCAGGTTGTCGATGGAGCACAGCCCGGGACGCTTCATCGCGCCATCCCGGCTGCTGCCGCGCCTTCACACCGACCCACTGCACTTCTCGCAGGCCGTTGCCGCCTCCCGAAGGACTGGCAATAATCGGCACCACGCCCCTCTGACAGTCGGTTGTCTTTCATGCTATGCTTTTTCAGCCTAGGGAAATCTTGATTCAATCAGGGCTTCCTCGAATGAAAAACAACAACCGCTGAAGGAAGACGTCCATGTTGACAGATCGTTTGCTGAACAAATGCGCATGGCAGTTCGATGCCGAAAGTCTGCGCCATGACGTGCCTGCCGGTATTGCCGTTTTTCTCATTGCCCTGCCGTTGTGCCTGGGCATTGCCATCGCTTCCGGTGCGCCGCTGTTCTCGGGGCTGATCGCCGGCATCATTGGCGGCATCGTCGTGGCATCCCTGAGCGGCTCGGCGCTGGGCGTCAGTGGTCCGGCGGCAGGACTGGTGATGATCGTGTTCAACGCCATCGAGCATCTGGGCTTCGAGGCATTTCTGCTGGCTGTGGTTCTGGCCGGCATCATCCAGCTGCTGATGGGGCGCATCGGCGCCGGCATTATCGGCTATTATTTCCCATCGGCAGTCATTGCCGGCATGCTGTCGGGCATCGGCATCATACTTTTTCTGAAAAAGATCCCCCACGCCCTGGGCTATGACCGGGACTATGTCGGCGATATCGCCTTTTTTCAGCGCGACGACTACACCACCCTGACGGAACTGCAGCATATGCTCAATTTCATTTCCCCGGGCGCCGTTGTCATCAGTGTGGTGTGCCTGGGCATTTTGCTGCTCTGGGAAACAAACTGGTTCAAACGCTTCTGGTTCAGTCAATGGCTGCACGGGGCGCTGGTCGCCGTACTGGCGGGCGTCGCCTTGAACAGGGCGTTCATTGCCCTGTATCCGCAATGGGCACTGAGCGGCAATCATCTGGTGCAGCTGCCGGTTCCGGCACAGTTCACGGATCTGCTGGATTATCTGACCTTTCCGGATTTCACGCAAATAGACAATCCGCAAATCTATGGCATTGCCCTGACCATCGCCATCATCGCCAGCCTGGAGACCCTGCTGAGCGTCGAGGCGACCGACAAGCTCGATCCCTACAAGCGGGTCACGCCGAACAACAGGGAATTGAAGGCCCAGGGCATCGGTAATATCCTTTCCGGGCTGTTGGGCGGCCTGCCGGTCACTCAGGTGGTGGTACGCAGTTCGGCCAATATCCAGTATGGCGGCCGTTCCAAGCTGGCAGCCATCGAACATGGCCTGCTGCTGTTGCTGGCGGTGCTGCTGATGCCGGAGCAGCTGAACAAAATTCCGCTGGCCAGTCTGGCCGCAATATTGCTGGTGGTGGGCTATAAACTGGCCCAGCCGTCAGCTTTCAGGGAAAGATACCGGGTCGGCATGTATCATTTCATTCCCTTCTTCGCGACCATAATCGGGCTGATCTTTACCGACATGCTGACCGGCATCGGCATCGGCATGGGCTTTGCGTTTTTTTTCATCCTGATGGAAAACCTGAAGCTCGGTTTTTACCTGCATGAACAGCGCAAGCTCAACAAGACCTTCATCACCCTGTCGGAAAACGTCACTTTTCTGAACAAGGCCAATTTGCTGCAGTTGCTGGATAATCTGCCGAACAATTCCGATGTGGTCATCGATGCCACGATCGCCAAATACATCGATTACGATGTCTATGAAATCATCGAGAATTTCAAGATCGAGGCGAAGCACAAAAACATCAACCTGATCATAGAGAACCTGCGCGGCTATGGGGTGCTGCCCCCGGTCAGGCCGGCTTTGCCGGTCAGCAGGGAATCACAGCAGGCGCTGTCACCGCGGGATGTGCTGGCCATCCTGAAATCAGGCAACGAGCGCTTCGTCAACAACCTGAAAAGCCATCGCAATCTGCTGGAACAGGTCAACGAAACGATGCAAGGGCAGTTTCCCATCGCCATCATTTTGAGCTGCATCGACTCGCGGACATCGGCGGAGCTGATCTTCGACCAGGGCTTGGGCGACATCTTCAGCGTCAGGGTTGCAGGAAACGTCATCAATGAGGATATTCTGGGCTGTATGGAATTCGCCTGCAAGCTGGCCGGTTCAAAGTTAATCGTGGTGCTGGGGCACAGCCACTGCGGTGCGATCAAGGGTGCCTGCCAGGGTGTCCGGCTCGACCATTTGAGCGTCCTGCTGGACAAGATCCAGCCGGCCGTCGAATCGGTCAAACAGGGCCAGCTGGCCAGAATCAGCCCCCTGGACAGCCCCCTGCCGGAAAAGGTCGCTGCACGCAATGTCGAAATCATGGTGGAGCAAGTCCGGAAAAAAAGTCCGCTGCTGGACGACATGGCGAACAGCGGAGGCATCGGCATCGTCGGCGCGATGTACGATATAGAAACTGGCGAAGTGACATTTCATGACGACTTGCAGGAAACCGGCAAAAAGTGATTTTCAGCGCCCTTGCCGGCAGGATCATGCGCTCGACTTCCTGGGTACGACCAGGCGCAAAACCCGCCCGGCAACCTGTCAGCCCGTCCCTGCCAGTTTGTCCTGGCGGTATCCAGCCCTGCCGGTTTCCAGCGCCTTGATCGCGGATTGAAAATCCGGGTAGAGATTTTCTTCCGGCACCAGGTTCGGGATCACGCCCACTTTTTCCAACATATCCCTGGGCTGCTCCTGCAACCCCGTCATCAGCACCAGAACATTCTTGTCCTGCAGCGTCAGCAGCGCGTCTTCGATGGCATAGAGTCCCGACTGATCGATATAGGGAACCCTTTTCATGCGCATGATCACGACATCGATTTCCGGCAATGCGCGTGTCAGGGCAAGAAACTTGCTGCTGAAACCGAAAAAGATCGGCCCGTCGAAGTGTTTGATGAAAATTTTTCTGCGCAACGCATCGGAGAGCTGCACTTCATCTTTCCAGGCCTCTTCCAGAGGCAAACTGGTCGATGGAGCCGACTACGGACTTGTCTTCGGCAATGTCGCTCATTTTTTTCATGAACAGTATCGATGCCATCGCCATACCCACACCCACGGCCTGCAGCAAATCCACGAATACCGTCAAACCCAGAACGAGCAGCATGATCACGGCATCGGTTTTCGGCACGTGCAGGACATGCTTGATGCCCTTGTAATCGATGATGCCGATGCCCACGGTAATCAGGATACCCGCCAGCACCGGTAGCGGTATCAGCTGCGCATAGGTGCTGGCGCCGACAAGAACAAGCAATAACGACAGGCTGTGTATGACGCCGGAAAGGCGGGTCTTGCCGCCCGAATTGATATTGACCACGGTACGCATGGTTGCCCCTACGCCGGGTATGCCGCCAATGATCGATGCCGCCATGTTGCCAAGCCCCTGGCCGATCATTTCCCGGTTGCTGTCATGCTGCGTCCTGGTCAGGTTGTCGGCGACGATAGAAGTCAGCAGCGAATCGATCGCCCCCAGAGCCGCCAGGGTCATGGCCGGCACGATGATCGATGACATGTCGAACCAGTGCACGGTGCTGATGGCGGCCAGCTTCAGTTCCGGCAGGCCTTCCGGTATCGTGCCGATAACCGCCACATCCAGCTCCATCAGCGTCGAAGCGATGGTCAACGCCACCAGTGCCACGAGGGGACTGGGCACCACTCGGGTCAGTTTGGGAAACAGGTAAATGATTAAAATGGTTGCTGACGCCAACTGTGCCGCCGCATAGTTGATATGGGGCAATACGTCCGGCAGGATAGCAAAGATTTCCGGAATTTTTTTTGGAGAAGCGTGGCCCAGAAAGGGAAAAACCTGAAAGGCGATGATGATCACGCCAATGCCGCTCATGAAGCCTGAAACGACGGGATAGGGAATGTAGCGGATGTACTGGCCGATTCTGAACAACCCCAGGAGTATCTGCATGAAACCCGCCAGCAGGAACACGGTGATGATATCTCCCATCGCCGCCTCCAGGCTGCCGTACTTTTCAATCAGCGTGAAAATGACCACCGTCGAAACGACAGTCATTGGTCCGGTTGGCCCGCTGATCTGGGTAGCAGTGCCGCCAAACCAGGCGGCCAGCATCCCCAGGGCTATTGCGCCATAGAGACCGGCAATCGCGCCCATGCCGGATTGCACGCCAAATGCGAGTGCCAGCGGCAGGGCAACGACACCGGCCGTCAGTCCGCCAAAAAAATCACCCCGTAGATGTGTTGTATCGAATTTCAGATTGATCACCTGCAATGACTGTCAATGCCTGCAATGGACAAAACGTCCCGCTTCAGTTTCATTCCGGCAGATTCTAGCACGAACAATTCATCGGACGCATAAACGCCGCCACAGGCCTTGTACGGCAACTATTTTTGTAATTACTCTGGCCTCTATGGATAGTCTGTTCCGAAAGACGCCGTTAATACATCCCTGCAGGCTTGGCTTTGGCATCCC
>JANEMG010000143.1 GCA_024511045.1 Gammaproteobacteria bacterium
ATTGAGTTTTGGAGCGCCTATCATAACAAATAGGCACCAGACACGCCCCTCCTTATCCCCTTGTTTTGGCGCCAGTTAGCCAAAAAATTCACTGGTTTTTCGAGTTTTGCATTTACCTCAAGATCGAAGAATTTCTCAGTTATCTGGCAATACAACGCAAAGTTGCTTCTTCAACGCAGAACCAGGCGATGAATGCCCTGGTGTTTTTGTACAAGCAGGTACTGGAAAGACCTCTGGAAAAAAGAATCGACGCCGTCCGTTCGAGCAAGAACAGGAAAATACCTGTTGTCTTGTCCCAGGATGAGGTCAGACAGATCATCACCTTGCTGGACGGTATTCCACAAATAGTCGTGAAACAGTTGTATGGCAGCGGATTGCGGATCACCGAGGCAGTCCGGTTACGTGTTCAGGATATCGATTTCGAATACAAAAAGATAACGGTGAGGTCGGGCAAGGGCAACAAGGACCGGGTTACCACTTTTTCATGCAACCTGGCGTTGCCGCTGCAGTAGCACCTGGAAAGGGTAAAATTGATGCACGAACGGGATTTGAACAACGGTTACGGCTCTGTCTATCTGCCAAACGCGCTGGCCAAAAAGTATCCAAATGCCGCCAGGCAATTGGGATGGCAGTATGTCTTTCCGGCCAGGAATATTTCCAAAGATCCGCGTTCCGGTGAAAAACGCAGGCATCATATCGATCAATCCATTGTCAACAAAGCAATCAAAACTGCGGTGCGCAGCCTGGGCATCAGCAAACGGGTCAGCGCGCATACTTTCCGGCACAGCTTCGCCACGCATTTATTGCAGCGCGGCACCGATATTCGCACCATTCAGGCTCTTCTGGGGCACAATGACCTGGAGACAACGATGGTTTATACGCATATACTCAATCAGGGTGGTCATGGAGTAACCAGTCCCCTGGACGATCTGGGGTTGTGATACAGAGGCCGGGTCTGTTGTTCAGATTTATTGTCGGTATCCGGCATTTCTGGTTTATTGCGTAAACAACCCTTGGTTCCCGCACTCTGCGTGGAAAAATGGTGCGGGAGCTCAATTGTTTCGTGACGCAGGAGCGTCACCAAATGCGTTTCCACGCAGAGCGTGGGAACGATCAAGATCCCTCCTGACATCAGGATGACAGGAAATTCCTGGCTGCCCATAAGCCTCGGCAGTCACAAAACCACAGGAATCTTGTCGACTTCCTCTTCCAGCCACTGCAGCAGCTCTTTGGATGCCCGCCAGTGTGTGTTGCCGAAATCTGGCAGGTCGCCATTGCTCAGGACCTGATAGCGTGAAAGCTGCTTGTGCAGGATGTTTCTCTGGCTGCTGGTGAAGTGCAGATCTCTGGGCAGCTGGATTTCGTCCAGCGGGGTCATTTCGCCGAGCAGTGCCTGCAGCGCAGCGCTGCTGCCCGCCAGTAATTTCGATACCTGTTTTGCCCGGATGTTGGCGGCAGGTGATGCGGCATTGTCGGAAATCACCTTCAGGCACTGGATCAGCTCCCCGGTGGTGAAGCGTGCTGCGCTTTCGTAAAAGGCCGAGGCTTCCATGTCGTAGAGACAGTCTTCCCGGTATTCCAGGTGCGGGCTGGAAACCGTGGTGATGGCGGCGGTTGCGCCGGGCTGCCTGGCGACCAGCGGCGGGTAATGGTTTCTGCCGCTGTCGGCGTCGGTGATTTTTTCGGCAGTGAAGATTTCTCCCAGATCATGCTGGCGATGCCCCGCCACGCCGACATTGACCAGTATCGGGTGGGTCCTGGTGGTGGACAGCGCCATGGTGTAGCCAACACCGGCTGCCATGGCGGTTTTGCCGACGCCGGTCACGGTCAGGCTGACTTCACCATTGCTGTATTGCGCAAAGATCTGGCTTGCCAGGTTCTTCTTCAGGCGGAAATGCGCGACCAGGGGCTTCGCTTCGCAGGGCAGGGCGCAAAACAGGAAAATTGCCGGGTCGCCGCTTCTGGTTGTCATGATTTATCCGTATTGCTTCAATAATTGCCGATAGTATCCGATTTCGGCGGATTTGCCCCTTCCCGCAGCATGGCTACGGCCGCGCGGTGATCGTCTGCATTCAGGCTGTCCGTCGCCAGGATTTTTTCCAGGGCCCGGATACGGAAGCGGTCCATGCCTCAGTATTTTCTGGAAAGCTGGTCGTCATGGCCGCCGTATTTTTCGATCAGCGGCTGTCTGGTGAACAGTACCGGGTAACGCGCCGTGATGCGCAGCCACAGATCGTAGTCTTCACAGGCAGGTAGCCTTTCATCGAAGCCTCCCAGGGCTGTGAAGACGTCGCGATGGATCATGATCGATGACGGGGACATGGCGCACAGCGGCAGGCAATGCTGAAAGATCCAGCCGCCCTTTTTGCCGTGCTTTTTCCGGGCATTGACGCGTCGACCATTGCGGATCCAGATTTCATCGGTATGACAGACCCGCATCCCCCTGTGATCGAGCAAGGGCCTGCCGCTGTTTCTGCAGCTTCTCCGGGAGCCACTGGTCGTCGGAATCCAGAAAAGCCAGCCAGTCGCCGCTGGCGGCTGCGATGCCCCGGTTGCGCGCCGCACTGACGCCGCGGTTCTGCTGGTAAATGTATCTGACCTCGGGAAATTCGTTGCGCAGCATCTGTTCCGTGCCATCGTTGGAGCCATCGTCGACGACGATGATCTCGCCGGGCATCAGGGTCTGCCTGTACACGGACTGCAGCGCCCTGTGCAGCGACTGACTGCGGTTGTAGGTGGGAATGATAACGCTGATGTTCATGGGCTTTGTACTGGGGATTTGCCAATTAGTTGTTGTCTTTTGCTGACAATTGGCATAAATTATTGCTGATCTGGGAAAATTATGTAAGTGCGAAAATTATGACCACAGCCACAGAAACCCGGCCTGAGAGAAGACAGCAGGCCAGTGCGTTGATCGATGAACTGGTGAATGAAAGGCGCCAAGTATGGGTGCTGTATTTCCGTGTCGCAGAGTTGAAGCCTTTTTCCGATACGGAACAGGTGGAAGAGGCGGTCAAGGAATTCTCGCAACTGCTGATCGATTACTTGTCCCTCGGTCATTTTGGCATTTACCGGCGTATACTGGAAGGCCGGGAGCGGCGCAGGGCGATACTGGAAGTGGCGGAGAAGATCTATCCGGAATTTTCCGGCACCACCCAGGATGCAATGACCTTCAACGATAAATACGAACATCCCGACAGCGGTCTCTATGCGCAGGATCTGGAAAAGGATCTGTCCCTGCTGGGAGAGAGGCTGGCAAGAAGATTCGAGATGGAAGATCAGCTCTGCAGTCTGATCCTGCGCTGAACGCTGGAGGAAGCAGACTGCCTGCCGAACTTTTCGTGCGGTAAAATTATATTCTCCCTTCACCACCGCCTTATCCTCCTGGAAAGGCGCCAATGTACCGCTTGTTTTCCTCCTTGACCGATTATCCTTTCAGGCGCCTGGACGCTCTGAAAACTTGTCTGCCATTCGTCCCATACTGATCATTCAACCTGAATCCTTAACTATGTCCGAAAGCAAACCGAAACAGCTCGTTCTGGTGGATGGCTCTTCCTTCCTGTTCCGGGCCTATCATGCCATACCGCCCCTGACCAGCCCCAAGGGTGAACCGACCAATGCCATTTACGGCGTCGCCAACATGCTGCGCAAGCTGATGGCCGACTACCCAACGGATTATTTCACGGTGGTGTTCGATGCGCCGGGGAAAAATTTCCGCCATGAACTTTACGAGGAATACAAGGCCCACCGCCCGCCGATGCCCGATGATCTGCGCGTGCAGATCGAGCCTTTGCATGAGCTGGTTCGTGCCATGGGACTGCCGCTGATCATGGAGCCCGGCGTGGAAGCCGACGATGTCATCGGCGCGCTGGCGAAGAAGGCCGAACAGGAAGGTTTTCAGGTGATCATCGCCACCGGCGACAAGGATATGGCGCAGCTGGTGAGTGACAATGTGCAGCTGGAAAACACCATGTCCAACACCCGCCTGGACTGTCAGGGGGTGCAGGAAAA
This sequence comes from Gammaproteobacteria bacterium, assembly GCA_024511045.1. GTDB lineage: Bacteria > Pseudomonadota > Gammaproteobacteria > Methylococcales > Methylomonadaceae > JANEMG01. The sequence goes on from JANEMG010000143.1 coordinate 4,012, forward strand.
ATTCGGCGTGCCGCCGGAAAAGATCGTCGACTACCTGGCCTTGATGGGGGATTCCGTCGACAATATTCCCGGCGTGCCCAAGGTCGGCCCGAAAACGGCAGCCAGATGGCTGCAGCAATATGGCTCCCTGGACAACATCATCGCCAAGGCCGATGAAGTGAAGGGCAAAATCGGGGAAAACCTGCGCGCCTGCCTGGATCAGCTGCCGCTTTCCAGAAAGCTGACCACCATCAGCTGCGATATTCCGCTGGACATCACGCTGTCGGACCTGAAGAAGCGGCCTGTGGACAACGGCGCGTTGCGGGAGCTGCTGCAGGAACTGGGATTCACCGCCTGGCTGAACATGCTGGCCGGCGATGACGGCGGCACGGAAAAAGCACCGCTGCCGGAACAGCTGCCGCGCGATTATGAAACGGTGCTGGAGCGGGAGCACTTCGACGCCTGGATGGAGCGCCTGCAGCAGGTCGAATTGTTCGCCTTCGATACCGAAACCACCAGCCTGGACTACAGCCAGGCGGAAATCGTCGGTGTCTCCTTCGCCGTCGAGGCCGGCAGTGCCGCCTATGTGCCGCTGGCGCATGACTACCCGGATGCCCCGGAGCAGCTGGACCGGGACGCTGTTTTGCGGCAATTGCGCCCGCTGCTGGAGGATCCAGGTCGGGCCAAGCTGGGGCAGAACCTGAAATACGATGCCAACGTCCTGGCCAACTACGGCACCGAGCTGCGCGGCATCGCCCATGACACGATGCTGGAATCCTATGTCTACAACAGCATCGCGACCAAGCACAACATGGACGACATGGCGAAAAAATATCTGCATCTGGAAACCATCCATTATGAAGATGTCGCCGGCAAGGGGGCGAAACAGATTTCCTTCAGCAAGGTGCCGCTGGAGCAGGCTGCGCCCTATGCCGCCGAAGATGCCGATATCACCCTGCGGCTGCACCAGGTGCTTTGGCCGAAACTGCAGGAGAACGACCGCCTGGAGCGGCTCTACCTGGAATTCGAGATGCCGCTGGTGCCGGTTCTTTCCCGTATCGAGCGCAACGGCGTGCTGCTGGATACCGAGATGCTGGCACAGCAGAGCAGGGAGCTGGCCAGACAGATCGAGAGCATCGAGCAGCATGCCCATGAGATCGCCGGCCAGCCCTTCAACCTGGGCTCGCCAAAGCAGATCCAGGCCGTTCTCTATGACCAGCTGTCCCTGCCGGTGCTGAAGAAAACACCCGGCGGGCAGCCTTCCACGGTGGAATCGGTGCTGCAGGAACTGGCCCTGGATTATCCGCTGCCGAAGCTGATTCTCGAATACCGCGGCATGAGCAAGCTCAAGTCCACCTATACCGACAAGCTGCCCAGACAGGTCAACGAAAAAACCGGCCGGGTGCATACCTCCTATCATCAGGCGGTCACGGCGACGGGCAGGCTGTCCTCGTCGGACCCGAACCTGCAGAACATTCCGGTGCGTACCGAGGAGGGGCGCAGAATCCGCAAGGCATTCATTGCACCGGAGGGCTGCCGTATTCTGGCCGCCGATTATTCCCAGATCGAACTGCGCATCATGGCGCATCTGTCCGGTGACGAGGGACTGTTGCGGGCCTTTTCGGAAGGCCTGGACATTCACAGCGCGACTGCCGCGGAGGTTTTTCAGGTCGCCGTGGAGCAGGTGACGCCGGATCTGCGGCGTTCGGCCAAGGCGATCAATTTCGGTCTGATCTACGGCATGTCCGCGTTCGGCCTGGCGCAGCAGCTGGGCCTGAACCGCAGCCAGGCGCAATCCTATATCGACTTGTATTTCGACCGTTATCCGGGCGTGAAGGATTACATGGACAATATCCGGGAAACGGCCAGGCAGCAGGGCTACGTGGAAACCCTGTTCGGTCGTCGTCTGTATCTGCCGGAGATCAAGTCCCGCAATGCCGCGCGCCGCCAGTATGCCGAGCGCACCGCTATCAATGCACCCATGCAGGGAACCGCTGCGGACATCATCAAGCGGGCCATGATCAGGGCCGATGACTGGCTGCAGAAAGATAAGCCGGAGGCCAAGATGATCATGCAGGTCCATGATGAGCTGGTCTTCGAAATCGCCGCATCCGAGCTGGAGTCCTGCAGTGCCGCCATCGGCGACATCATGTCTGGCGCGGCGGAACTGAAAGTCCCGCTGGTGGTCGATATCGGCATCGGCAAAAACTGGGACGAAGCACATTGAATTCCCCGCCGCAGGCATTGCCTGGCTGCAATTCGAAACGATCAATGCCTGGCTGTGGATAGCACGGAGAGAGAGCTGGGCACAGGGTCTCAAAAAGGAAGCGATACTGTAAATGCTCACCCATAGTGAAACAAGCCCCTATAGGTGGTCTGTGGAGAAAGTGTCTTTGGCAGGGACGACGATTGTCAAGATAGTTGTCCTATTTTCTATGCTACTTTCTCTCTAACTTCCTGTTCTTCTGTCTCTGATTTCTCCGGGTTCAACCAGACTTCACTCACTGGTTCCCA
>JANEMG010000144.1 GCA_024511045.1 Gammaproteobacteria bacterium
AAGCTGGAGAGAATCTAAGACGATTTCTTGCTGAAATAGCCGGCGTGGGAGTGGATCAGGTTCATCTGGTTGCAGGAGAGCGGCAGATACCTCCTTTGCCAGATTGCAAAGAAGCCAGCCGAGAGTCTTTGGAGAAACTTGAGACCATCACACCTGAACAACACACCTCTCCAGAACGTTATTCTTCGTTATGTGCGCATCCTACGGCAAGATCCATTCGCAGCCTGTTCACCCGATCAGATCGTGGTGCTTCTGTAGCAAAGTTATCGGAAGTCTGTGCGTTATTACATGGGAAAGAACGGCATTTTGAAAAACAACAGCAGTTGGAAGCTTTACGCTGGCTGGATTTGCTCACGGGTACTCGCACTTTCGATGAAAACGGAGGGGCAGGGGAATCCTTTTTGCCGCTCCGTGCCCATCTCTTCCACCAAACCCTTTCAGGTATCTGGGCCTGTGCTGACAGGGACTGCAAGGAGAAACAAGGCACTACGCTAAATGAAGAAACCTGGCCATTTGGCGCTATTTACATGGACCCCAGGAAGCACTGCGGCTGTGGCAGCCCAGTATACGAAGTAGCAACTTGTAGCGATTGTGGCAGTGTTTACCTGCTGGCCGGAGAAAGTGACGGCTATCTGCGTCATCTTCAACCTCCCCATTTGTTGGATGATTTTGAACTGGATCTGGAAGAGCAGCAAGAAGAGAACCAGGATGAAGAATCTGATAAGGAAGAAGATGCGTTGTATGGAAGCCATCAACATACCGTTTTAATTGCCAATCGCTCCTTGAGTAATGTGGGTTCCCTGGACATTGAAAAGGACAGCAGGAAAATATCCGAACGTTCGGATAACAGCCTGCATTTATTGGTTCAGGAGGATGCGGGCGAGGGACTAAACTGCCCCAGTTGTGGTGCCAAGGAATCGTCCAAGAATTGGGTTTTTCGCCATGGCAGGTTGAGTGCGCCTTTTCTACTGGGAAATATCCTGCCCACTCTATTGGAGTATGCGCCGGATGGGAATAAGCCGCTGGATCACCCCTACCGGGGAAGACGCCTGCTTTCCTTTACGGACAGCCGACAGGGAACCGCACGCATGGCGGCTAAATTACAGCTGGAAGCGGAGCGGAATCGAGTAAGGGGGTTGGTTTATCACCTTGCCCTGCAAAAAAAGGAAGGGGGTGGTGGGCAAGATAAGAAAAGGCTGGAAGATGACGTAGCAGCACTGGAAAAAGCCTTCGAGATGTCACCCAACACTGCGTTGGAAAATATGATTGCCGAAAAAAGGGAGGCGCTTGCTCAACTGGATAACCTTCGTCCTATAGCTTTTGATGACCTGGCCAGAGCGTTATCGCAGCAGACTCGTGATATGCGCTTCATTCGGCAAAATTATCGACGCTATTCTCCAGATACCTTTGCTCACGATACCGGTGATTTCACCTTGGCAAGGATGTTTCTGGTACGGGAGTTTGGTCGCCGCCCCAAGCGTGCCAACAATCTGGAAACCATGGGGATGGTGGCCATTTGTTATCCCACGCTGGATACCATCTCAGAGGTGCCAAGCCAAGTTGCCCATGCATCAGGCTTTGATTTGCAAACTTGGCGTGATTTCTTAAAGATTTGTCTGGATTTTTTTGTGCGCGGTGGTGGTTCTATCGATTTCCCGATGGAATGGAAAAACTGGCTGGGTATGCGCTTTGGTCAGAACTGGCTGGTTCCTCACGATCAAGAGCATGTTGGCAAAGGATTGCGTCGTTGGCCCAGTGTCAGTCGGGGCAAGAACAGCAGTCTGCTGGTGCGTTTGTTGGCCTATGTACTCAATGCCGCCCTCGATACACCCACGGGTGCAGACCGGGTGGATGTGGTATTGAGGGCGGCATGGGAGACTTTGTGTTTCAAAGGATTGTTAAAGGTTGGTGCAGATGGCAGAAGGCTGCCGCTGGAAGAGATCGCCTTTGTTCCCATGAGCAAAGGCTTCGTTTGTCCAGTGACTCGCCGATTCTTGGATACGACATTGAACGGAGTCACGCCTTATCTGCCAAGAACAGCAACCGAAGCAACAGCCTCATGCCAGTCTTACTCTATTCCTTTGTACCCAAAACCTTTTGGTGATGTCACTGATGAGCTGGAGCGGATTCAAATAGCCCGTGACTGGTTGAAAAAGGAGAAAGGACTTCAGTCGCTTCGAGACTTGGGATTGTGGTCTGTGGTAAATGATCGAGTCATCGAACTGGCTCCCTTTTTCAAGACGGCCGAGCACTCGGCACAGCAGGATGCCAATCGGCTGCAAAAATATGAAAAGGATTTTCAAGAGGGCGACATCAACTTGCTCTCTTGTTCCACCACCATGGAGATGGGCATCGATATTGGTGGCATCAGCCTGGTTTCCATGAACAATGTACCGCCACACCCTTCCAGTTATCTGCAACGTGCAGGCCGTGCAGGACGCCGTCAGGAATCCCGCTCCCTGGCTATGACATTGTGTAAATCGAATCCCCATGATCAATCAGTTTTCAGTAACAGTCGCTGGGCGTTTGATACGGTACTGCCATCCCCCAAGGTATCCCTAGACAGTCCAGTCATTGTACAACGCCATGTCCAGGCCATGCTGCTTACGCACTTTCTGCGTACCCGGCTTGCGAGTGCCAATCAGGAACAGCTGACACTGAACTGCGGCAGTTTTTTCCTGGGTGAAGAAAAAGCCTTGTCCGATTTGTTTGCCTCCTGGTGCCGTAGGTTGACGACGAGTTGCCCGGATCAGCTTGGCAAAGGACTCGACACCTTGCTACGGCATACCCTGTATGAACGTGCCGGCAGGGAAAGTCTGTTGAGCAGTGCTGCAGGGGAAATGGAGTCCCTTGCCCAGTCCTGGCGTACCGAATGGGGCAATCTTCAGCAAGAAAGTGAGCAGATCATAAGGGAAGCAGGCGAAAATTCACCGGCTGGGCGAGCCGTTAATTTCCATATAGCGCGTCTTGAAGGCGAGTACCTGCTGCGTGAGCTGGCCAATCGCGGATTCCTGCCGGCATACGGTTTTCCCAGTCACATTACGCCCTTCGATAATTACACAGTCGAGCAATTTATACGCGACAAGAATGCAAAAGAACGGGGCAGGGAAGACAATCGCAGTCGTTTTCGCGAAATGCCCAGTCGGGATCTTGAAACGGCCCTGCGTGAATATGCGCCGGGTTCCCTGGTCGTGATGGATGGACTGGTTTACCGTTCTTCAGGGTTGACCCTCAACTGGCATGTCCCTGCGGATCAGGAAGACATCAAGGAAGTGCAAAACATCAAGTTTGCCTGGCGGTGCAACCACTGTGGTGACAGCGGAACAACCCATCAGTTGCAGGCGGCCACCCATTGTCCTTCCTGTGGTTCCGATATCAGTACCAATTTCATCCGGCAGTTTATCGAACCGGCCGGTTTTGCGGTAGATTTCTACGAGCCGCCCAATAATGATATCGATAAGCAAAATTTCATCCCGGTAGAACAGCCCTGGATAGCTCTGGAAAGTAACTGGGCTACGCTGCCGAATCCTGATCTTGGTCGGTTCCAGATGACCACCAAGGGGCATATCTTCCATCAGTCACGGGGCATCAATGGTAATGGGTATGCCCTATGTCTGGAGTGTGGCCGGGCAGAACCCATGCCATACGATGACAATCTGCCCAGTAAGTTTAAAGAACCCCATCGAAAGCTCCGTCGCAGTAGAGATGATGCGCCATTTTGTCCTGGCAGTGACGATCCCTGGAAGATCAAACAGGGTATCAACCTGGGGCATGAAGCCTGGACCGATATCTGCGAGTTCCAGTTGAAAACGGAAGAAGGGGTCTGGCTCAATGATGAAGTGGCTGCCACCACCCTGGCTGTTGCCTTGCGTGATGCCCTGGCAGAACTCATCGGTGTTCAAGGTACTGAGTTGGCTTGTGCGGTCAAGCCGGTCAAGACCGAAGAAGGCGCGCTCTGTCAGTCCATTCTTGTCTTTGATCGGAATGCGGCAGGCTATTCATCCAGTGTTTCTCGATATCTCGATCAACTGTTCCGCCGGGCCAGGGAGCATCTGCTCTGTCCCGCCAACTGCGACAGCGTCTGTCCCCATTGTGTACTGGATTTTGATCAGCGTTTTGCTGCCGAGAATATGGATCGACACAGTGCCTTGAAAGTGCTCACTCAGCAGTGGGTAGATGGGTTCAGACTGCCGGATGAGTATGCCTTTTTTGGCAAAGGTTCCTGCCCGGTATTCATGCCATTGATGGAAGCCATCTGGCAATCGGTCAGTGGTAACGCCGTGTCACAACTGCGCCTGTATGCTGGGGATGATCCAAAGCAATGGGATATTGGTATCTCACCCTTGAGAAAGCTCGCCTACCAGATGGCGTCCCGAGGTATTGATGTCGCCATCCTGCTGCCCTCAGGTTTGATGGACAGTCTTGATGAAACAGACCGCTATCTGCTGGCGAGTCTTGCCGAAGCACCACAGATCACCATTGGAATCATAGAAAAGCCTAAGCGTTGTGGTGCAGGCTGGTTGCTAGCGGAAGCTATTGGCAGCCATACCCTGCGCTGGGCATCGGATTCTGAACAAAGCCTGATTTTCGGCAGCACATGGGGACAAGTGGAAGCCATATTGGTGAGCAGCACTGAAGCAGAGGCAACCCCTGATGATTGGAAGCGCCTGGAGGCCCATCAAATTCGCCCTGCGCCCATTGCCCAGGGAGATCGTGAAATCGAGATCAGCCATCAACTTGATGGCAGCCTGAAAACCTTTGGCAACCGGTTCTGGAAATACTTGATGAGTGAGCATCCGCCAACCCAATCACTGCTTCAGTCAACCGATACAGTCACGGCTATTCGTTATCAGGATCGTTACCTCTTTTCCCCTCTGTCCGTGAGAATCCTGTTTGAAATTGTCCGTGTTTTAAGGGAACAGATTGGCGAGGATCGCTGGTCTGCCACACGATTAAGTCTGGATACCCTGGAGTGCCGCGCCAAATACAGTTATGGCGGGCCTCCCCAGAAATTCCTGTGGTCGGATTGGGACCATAATGAAACCCGCGCAGAAGTTATAGAGCGTCTATTCCATGAGATCAGCATGCAGACAGATATGACATTGAAGGAACAAAGAGAAGCCGCCCACGGACGGCTGCTGGAGATTAAATTTGCTTCCGGCAAGCGCTTACGTGTTCGTTTCGATCAAGGCGTATCCTACTGGCGGGTTGCCCGCCGTTCCGAATACCGTAGCAGGCTTTTCGATTTCTCTCAGCCGGACAGCATTAAACAGGCCAAGGCGCTATTGAAGGCCAGTGTCCCCCTGGAAGGCAGTGAAACAAACACCCAACTTTTCGTGAGGGTCATGAGCTGATGGCAAGAAAACCCAAACAGAAAAAACGCATCGAAACCCTCACCCACGAAGAGGCTAGGCGTCGGAATATTCCTACTGCCGAATACCAGTCGGTGATGCGCAAAGAAGAGCAGCAACCCAAAAAGGTCAGTTACGCCCGGGGTGCGCAGGGCCTGGAGGAGGAAAAGGCCAACCGCAACCGGGATCTCGATCCGCAACTGGTCTGGCGTGGTAAGGATGAGCAGGACTGGTCCGATCTGGTGGTGCATGCGCCACCGCTGTATATCCAGGAAAAGGTGCATCCCAAGGTATTGATCGACGACCTGTTGCGCCGTACCGAAGCGGATGAAGTAGCGGCAGATCCGCAGGTGGACTTGTTTGCCGATTTCAATGGCGTGCCGGACGAGGGCGCTAAAACCGAGTTTTACCAGCACGACGCCAACTGGACCAACCGCATGATCCTTGGCGACAGCCTGCAAGTGATGGCGTCACTGGCCGAGCGGGAAGGGCTGCGCGGCAAGGTGCAGTGTATCTATCTCGACCCGCCTTATGGCATCAAGTTTAATTCCAATTTTCAGTGGTCCACCACCAGCCGGGATGTGAAAGACGGCAAGGTGGATCACATCACCCGCGAGCCGGAGCAGGTCAAGGCATTTCGGGATACCTGGCGGGACGGCATTCAATCCTATCTGACCTATCTGCGTGATCGGCTGACGGTGTGCCGGGATTTGTTGACCGATTCAGGTTCGATCTTTGTGCAGATTGGGGATGAGAATGTGCATCGGGTTCGAGCGTTAATGGATGAGGTGTTTGGGGATGAGAATTTTGTTAGTCAAGTTACCTTTGTGAAAAGTAGCGGAACTAGCAGCCCGTCAGCAGGTACTGACGTTTTAAGTTCTGTTAGCGATTTTATCATTTGGTATGCGAAAGATGCCAAAGCCATTAAATATAGACAACCTTACTATATGAAGGAAGATACTAAGTCATTTGATAGCACATATAAGCATGGAGAATCATTCAATCCTTATCTGTCAAGTCCCGATAGATCATAGATTTTCTTTTTGAATAATTCCGGTTGTTTTTTGTGCCAATCCTTAAGCGCCTGAATGGGCGTGATGTGCCCGATGTTTTTCTGCGGGACATG
>JANEMG010000145.1 GCA_024511045.1 Gammaproteobacteria bacterium
ACTTGAAAATTTAGCAGCCAGAAACAGCCGGCTAATAGAAACATATCACATATTAACAAATGCTTACGGCATTTTCTGGTGCTACTGTTTTGCTAAATTATGATTTGCCAACGGTATACATTTTCTGCCGGCCGATACGATTTTTCATGAACATGACAAGGGCAATTCCCTGTATATACTGGTCAAGGGCAGGGTCGATGTCTATCGCGAGGACGAACAGGGCGTCGACAGACATTTGGCGGAATTGCGGGAAGGCAGCCTGATCGGGGTGCACGCACTGGTGGCGGAAAAGAGCCAGCGCTCCGCAACGGTGAAGGTAAAAACCTATGTGACGCTGCTGAAGTTGACCGCCGCGGATGTGCTGAGACTGGCCCGGGAAGCCCCGGAACTGGAAAGGCGTTTGCGCGAAGCCGATTTGATGCTGTAAATTGGCAGGTATGGCTTCAGGCGGAACAGAACAGGCAGCAGCAGACAGGCACTGGCATTTGCAGCTCGAGGAGTTTTTCAGCAGCGCCGGGCCGCTGCGCAGAATCATACCCAGCTACTTGCCACGGGCCGCACAGGTGGAGATGGCCGAAGCCATCGCCGAGGCGATCGAATCCAGGCGGCATTTGATTGCCGAGGCAGGCACCGGCACCGGCAAAACCTTCGCTTATCTGGTGCCGGCCATCCTGTCCGGGAAGAAGGTGCTCATCTCCACCGGTACCCGTAACCTGCAGGACCAGCTGTTCAACAAGGATCTGCCGCAGATCCGCGAGGCGCTGGCCGTGCCGTTTTCGGCGGCGGTGCTGAAGGGGCGCAGCAACTATCTGTGCCTGTACCGGCTGGACAATGCCATGCATGCCAACAGGGGTTTCAGTCGCCAGGATGCCGCAGCCCTGGCGAAAATCCATGCCTGGTCGAAACGTACCCGGAATGGTGACATCGCCGAGGTGTCCGATGTTCCCGAGGCATCACCGGTCTGGTTTCAGGCGACATCCACGCTGGACAACTGCCTGGGTCAGGACTGCCCCGATTTCAGCCGTTGTCTGCTGCTCAAGGCGCGCAGAAAAGCTCAGGAGTCGGAGATCGTGGTGGTCAATCACCATCTGCTTTGCGCGGACTGGTCGATCCGGGAAACCGGCTTTGGCGAGCTGCTGCCCAATGCCGAAGTGGTGGTCGTCGACGAGGCGCATCAACTGGCGGATACGGCATCCAATTTCTTGGGGGTGACGGTCAGCGCAAAACAGTTGCAGGATCTGTGCAGGGATACCGAACTGGAATTCTACAAGGATGCCGCCGACATGCCCGCCCTGCGCAGCGCCTGCGAGGATCTGCAGAAAGAGGTCAAGGATTTTCGCCTGTTGTTCGGGGTCGATGTCAGAAAAGGCGATTGGCGGGAGCTGGCGCACAATCCGAAAATCAAGGCGGGCCTGGACAGTTTGACTGAGCAGTTGCAGGCGCTCGTTGCCGCGTTGAAGCCGGCATCGGTCAGAAGCAAGGGGCTGGAATCCTGCTATAAAAGAGGCCAGAATCTGGCGGCGACGCTGCAGGCCATCGTCGAAGATGACAGCGGTAAATGGATTCGCTGGTATGAAACCTACAAGCAGTCGTTTTCCCTGAACCGGGCGCCGCTGGACATTGCCTCGGAGTTTCAGAACTTCATGCAGCAGAACCAGGCCACCTGGATTTTTACTTCGGCGACCCTGAGCGTGGCGCAGGATTTCAGCCATTTTGCCAACAGTCTGGGCATCGTCGATGCGCACAGCCGCAGCTGGGAGAGTCCCTTCGATTATGCCGCCCAGTCATTGTTCTATCATCCGCGCAATTTGCCCATGCCTTCGGAACCGAATTATGTCCAGGCCGTGGTCGAGGTTGCGATACCGGTGCTGGAGGCCAGTGGCGGCAGGGCTTTTTTTCTGTTTACCAGTCATCGGGCGCTGCAGGAGGCCGCCCAACTGCTCGAGCAGCGCACCGGGCATACGCTGCTGGTGCAGGGCAGCCGGCCAAAATCCCTGCTGCTGGCGGAATTCAAGCGCCACGGCAATGCGGTATTGCTGGGCACTGCCAGCTTCTGGGAGGGCGTCGATGTCCGGGGTGAGGCCCTGTCCTGCGTGATCATCGACAAACTGCCCTTTGCCTCGCCATCGGACCCGGTGTTGCAGGCCCGCCTGGAGGCCATGCGCCGGCAGGGACGCAACCCGTTTTTTGAACAGCAGTTGCCAAGCGCGGTGATCACCCTGAAACAGGGAGTCGGGCGTCTGATTCGCGACGTCAGGGATCGCGGCGTGCTGCTGGTTTGCGATCCGCGGCTGTTGAAGCGCTCCTATGGCCGGGTCTTTCTGGATAGTCTGCCGGCGATGCGGCGGACGCGGGACATCGAGGATGTGCAGGAATTTTTTGCCGGGCGGAGATCATGAAAATACTGGCTGTTGAAACAGCGGCGGAAGCCTGTTCCGCGGCATTGTTCCTCGATGGTGAAATCCTCCAGCGCTGGCAGCTGGCACCCCGGGAGCATGCCCGATTGATTCTGCCGATGCTGGATGCGCTGCTGGCGGAAGCGGCGATCAGCGTGTATGCTCTGGACGCCGTGGCTTTCGGGCGGGGGCCCGGCTCCTTTACTGGTGTGCGCATCGCCACCGGCGTCATTCATGGTGTGGCCTTTGGCGCCGATCTGCCGGTACTGCCGGTTTCGACATTGGCGGCCATGGCGCAGGCCTGTTTCGACGATCATCCTGCAGCAGCGGCCTTTACCGCGCTGGATGCGCGCATGGGGGAAATCTATTGGGCGGTGTATCGGCGCAATGCCCAGGGCCTGGCGGAATTAGTGGGAAAGGAGGTCGTCATTCCGGCCGGACAGATCCATTTTCCGGAGATCCAGGGCTATGGCATCGGCTCGGGTTGGGGTGCCTACGGGGCGCAGCTGCAGGAGCAATTGCAGGGGCTGGTCACGCATGTCGATGCCGATTGCCTGCCTGGGGCCGCGCCGCTCGTGCGTCTTGCCGCGGCAGATTTTGCCGCTGGCAAGGCGGTCCCGGTGGACGAGGCGCAGCCGGTGTATTTACGCGATCGTGTGGCAAAGAAAGAATCAGAGCGTCAATAGGGGTATAATATTTCGATTTGAGTGGCTGTTTCGACCCATGGCACAATATTTCACCATCCACCCGGAGAATCCCCAGCCGCGCCTGATACGGCAGGCCGCGGCGATCGTGCAGAAGGGCGGCGTGATCGTCTATCCCACCGACTCATCCTATGCCATCGGCTGCCATCTCGGCGACAAGCAGGCGCTGGACAAGATTCGCCGCATCCGGCAGCTGGATGACAAGCACAATTTCACCCTGGTCTGCAAAGACCTGGCGCAGGTTTCCACTTTCACCAAGATCGGCAATGATGCCTACCGCCTGATCAAGGCCCTGACGCCGGGGCCGTTCACTTTTATTTTGAATGCCACGCGGGAAGTGCCGAGACGCCTGCAGCATCCCAAGCGAAAAACCATCGGGGTGCGCATTCCCGACCATCCGGTGCTGCAGGCACTGCTGCAGGAGCTGGATGAGCCGCTGTTCAGTTCCACGCTGATACTGCCCGGCGAGCAGCAATCCCTGTCCGACCCCTATGAAATCCGGCAGAAGCTGGAGCGTGAACTGGACCTGATCATCGATGCCGGCATCGTCGACTATGCGCCGACCACGATCATTGTCTTCACCGACCATGGTCCGGAGATCGTCAGACAGGGCAAAGGCGTCGCGCCGATGCTGGCATGACCATTGACTTGAATGCAAGGTAATAAATCATGATGGAAGAATTGAGCATGATGCAGCGCATCGTGGTATGGGTCCTGCCGGTGGTGTTCGCCATTACCGTGCATGAAGTCGCGCATGGCTGGGTGGCCAAGCAGTATGGCGACAAGACGGCCTGGATGCTGGGCCGGCTGACCCTGAACCCGATCAGGCATATCGATCCCGTGGGCACCATCCTGCTGCCCGGATTGCTGCTGCTAAGCGGAACCGGCTTCATCTTCGGCTGGGCCAAACCGGTGCCGGTCAATCCCGACAATCTGAAAAACCCCAAGCGCGACATGGCGCTGGTTGCCATGGCAGGCCCGGCAGCCAATCTGCTGATGGCGCTGGGCTGGGCGCTGCTGGCACGGTTTGCCATTCAAATCGACACGCCTTTTGCTTCGCTGCCGATGATCTACATGGGCATCGCCGGCATCAGCATCAATCTGGTGCTGGCGATCATCAATCTGCTGCCCGTTCCGCCGCTGGACGGCAGCCGCATCCTGAGCGGGATGCTGCCGGATCGTCTGGCATGGCAGTACAATCGCTTCGAACCCTACGGTTTCTACCTGCTGATTTTCTTGCTGGCGACCGGTTTGCTGGGCGCCATGCTGGGTTATCCCTTGATGGCGGCGCAGCAGCTGTTTTTCCAGATAGCCGGATTGTATCCAGGATGAACGAAGTGACGGTTGAGGCCGCGACAGAAACGCCGCCGCTGGCGATCGTTTGCGGTCAGCCGTACCAGGACCTGCCGAAGGACCTGTATATTCCACCCGATGCCCTGCAGGTGTTTCTGGAGGCTTTTCAGGGCCCCCTGGATCTGCTGCTGTATTTGATAAAAAAACAGAATCTGGATATTCTTAACATACCCATCGCCCAGATCACCAGGCAATATATTGCCTATATCGACATGATGCAGGGCTTGCGGCTGGAACTGGCCGCGGAATATCTGGTGATGGCGGCTTTGCTGGCGGAGATCAAGTCGCGCATGCTGCTGCCCCGGCAGCCCGAAGTCGGGGAAGACGAAGAGGACCCCAGGGCCTGCCTGATCCGCCGCCTGCAGGAATATGAACAGATGCAGAGGGCGGCTGAAGAGATCGACCGCCTGCCAAGACAGGAGCGTGATGTTTTTACCGTAGCGGCGGATGTCGCCATGATCGAAATAGAAAAACGACAGCCGGATCTGCACCTGGCTGAAATCATGCTGGCCTTTCAGGACGTGCTGCGCCGCGTGGAGCAGTTGAGCCACCACCACATTACCAGAGAACCCTTGTCTGTCCGTGAGCGAATGTCAACCATTTTGGAAACTCTTAAAAACGCGGATAATCTCGTTTTTTCAGCGCTGTTCACAGTCAGTGAAGGTCGACACGGGGTGGTGGTGTCATTTCTTGCCATCCTCGAACTATGCCGGGAAGGACTTGTCGAAATTATCCAGTCCGAACCCTTCGCCGAGCTGCGGATCAGAAACCGTACTGCTGCCGGCTGAAAGCAATACCACGGAACTGGATATGGAAACCAAACGCATCGTCGAAGCCCTGTTGTTCGCCGCCGACAGGCCGATGACCGTGAAGCAGCTGCAAAATGTTTTTCCCGAGCTGGAACGGCCCGACAGCGGCGAGATTCAGGCTGCCATCGAGGCGATCATCGAGGATTACCGGCAGCGGCCGGTGGGCTTGTGCCTGGTGGCCAGTGGCTACCGTTTCCAGGTCAGGGAAGAAATGGCGCCATGGGTGTCCCGGCTGTTCGCCGAGAAACCGCCAAAATATTCGCGCGCGCTGCTGGAAACCATCGCCATCATCGCCTACCGGCAGCCCGTCACCCGTGGTGATATCGAGGATATCCGGGGTGTCAGCGTCAGTTCCAATATGCTCCGGACGCTGCTGGAACGCGAATGGATCAAGGTCGTGGCACATAAGGAAACGCCCGGCCGGCCGGCCCTGTATGGCACGACCCGGCAGTTTCTCGATTATTTCAATCTGGCGTCGCTCAGCGAATTGCCGACCCTGCAGGAAATTCAGGAAATTCAGGAATTCGAGCCCGCATCAATCAACACTATTCAATCCGATCAGGAGCAGAGTGAAAACCAAGCCGAAGAAGAACAGGCCGACGCGCCGGTTGCAGCATCCATCGAATAAAAAGGGGCCGGACCGACACTATCAGGAAGGTGAACGCCTGCAAAAAGTTCTGGCCCGCGGCGGGGTAGCCTCGAGACGCGAAATAGAGCGCTGGATCGAGGAAGGCCGGCTGTTTGTCAATGGCCGCAAGGCCCGGTTGGGCGAGCGCCTGCAGGAAGGCGACAAGCTGCAGTTGAATGGCCGGGTGCTGCGCTGGGAGAAATTTGCCGTACAGCCGACCCGGGTGCTGTGCTATTACAAGCCGGTTGGAGAAGTGGTGACACGCCGGGATCCGGAAGGCCGGCCGGTGATCTTCACCCAGCTGCCGAAACTTTCACCCGGCCGCTGGATTGCGGTCGGACGCCTGGATATCAATACCCAGGGTCTGATACTGGTCACCAACAACGGCGAACTGGCCAATCGCCTGATGCATCCCTCCAGGGAAATAGAACGCGAATATGCGGTGCGCGTTTTGGGTAAAGTCGATGAGACGATTTTGAAAAACCTGACCGAAGGCGTGCTGCTCGACGATGGCGAGGCACGTTTCGACCGGGTTGAATTCAGTGGCGGGGAAGGCACCAACCGCTGG
>JANEMG010000146.1 GCA_024511045.1 Gammaproteobacteria bacterium
AAATCATAATTTAGCAAAACAGTAGCACCAGAAAATGCCGTAAGCATTTGTTAATATGTGATATGTTTCTATTAGCCGGCTGTTTCTGGCTGCTAAATTTTCAAGTGCGGAAAGTATAGAACTGATTTATCTGTTTTTGTCGGCATCCAACAACACCACCGCTCCCTGGGGCAGGGCAGGATGGATGACCGGCGTTTACCGGGAAAGTTTCTGTACCTTTTGCGCCTGCTCGGAATTGGGAAATTTCTCCAGCAGCTGACGCCGGTAGGATTCGGCCAGCGACTGGTGCCCGAGGGCACGCTCGATCTGCCAGCCATACCAGAGGATTTCCGCATTGTCCTTGGCCACACTTTGATAGCGCTGCAAAAAACCTCTGGCGGATCCGTAATTTCCCTTCTTGTAGCTGAGCTTCAGCATTTCCAGAAGCGCCGCCGGATAGTCCGGGTTCAACTGCAACGCGCTGCGGAAATAGCGTTCTGCCTGCTGGATATTGCCCTGGCGAATTTCACAGCGACCGGCATTGGTCAGGGCAAACCATTTGCGATTGTTCAATGGCCTGGCAATGGCTTTTTTCAGATAGGCCATGCCCTGTGCATAATCGCCGCGCTTGCAGAGAAACGCGCCATAGTTGTTTTCCGCCTGGGGGTTGTCAGGCGCCAGATCCAGCGCCTCCTGGTAGTGTTCCGCGGCCTTGCCGGACATTCCGATACTGTCGTAAAGGGCCGCCAAAGCATCGTGTGCTGCACTGTTGTCCGGATTCTTTTCCAGGGAATATTCCAGCTTCTCCAGCGCGATATCGACTTTCCCCAGCTGCAGATAGCGCACCCCCATCTGGTAATAGAGATCGGAAATTTCCTTATTGGATTTTCTGTCGGATGAACCGCTGGCACAGGCTCCCAGGAAAATGACCAGCAACCCGGGCAAAACGATCCGCAACAATGATTTTTTACACAGCATGTCAAGTTCCCCCCTGTTTCTGCAGCCGCAGATGGCGGCGGCTTTTGTCGTGAACCTTTCCCACCAGCTGGCCGCAGGCCGCATCGATATCCTCACCGCGCGTCCTGCGTATGGTCGTGACCATGCCGGCATTGTGCAGCACCGTTCTGAAGCGCTCGATGACCGGCATCGGCGAGCAGCGGTATTCGGTACCCGGAAAGGGATTGAAGGGAATCAAATTGATCTTGCTGGGCACATCCCGCAATAACCTGACCAGCACCCGGGCATCCGCGCCGGAATCATTGACCCCATCCAGCATGACGTATTCGAAGGTGATCTTGCGCCGCGGCGCGTCGGCGACATTGTCCCGGCAGGCCGCCAGCAGCTCCCTGAGTGGATATTTCTTGTTGATCGGCACCAGCACGTCGCGCAACTCGTCGTTGGCCGCATGCAGGGAGACCGCAAGGCTGACATCGCAAACTTCAGTGAGTCTGTACATAGCAGGCACGATGCCGGAGGTACTGACCGTGACCCGGCGCTTCGACAGCCCGTAGGCGAAATCGTCCAGCATCAGCTGCATCGCGGCAACGACGTTGTTGAAATTCAGCAGTGGCTCTCCCATGCCCATCATTACCACATTGGTGACTTTCGTTTGTTCGCCCAGCTCCCGTTGCGCAACCCGCAGCTGGCCGATGATTTCTGCGGTACTGAGGTTGCGGTTGAAACCCTGCCGGGCCGTGGAGCAGAAGCTGCAGGCCAGGGAACAGCCCACCTGGGAAGACACGCACAGCGTACCGCGGTTGTCTTCCGGAATGAACACCGTTTCCACACGGTTGCCGCAACCCATCTGCAACAGCCATTTCCGGGTGCCATCGGCAGCCTGCTGGGCAACGACGATTTCCGGCACGGTGATGGTGCAATGCGCCTTCAGGTAGCCGCGCAATGCCTTGCTGAAATTACTCATGCGGTCGAAGTCATCGACACCTGCCTGATGCATCCATTTCAGCAGCTGCGTGGCGCGAAAGGGTTTCTCCCCGATACCGAGAAAAAAATCCTCCAGGGATTTTCTGTCGAAATCGAGAAGGTTGATCAAGGCTTGCTCAGCGGGTGCGGCTGCAGATTTCATCATTCGTGAAAAAGAAAGCGATTTCCTGCGCCGCGGTTTCCGGAGCATCCGAACCATGTACGGCATTTTCATCGATGCTTTCGGCAAAATCAGCGCGAATGGTACCGGGTTCCGCTTCCGCCGGGTTGGTCGCGCCCATCAGCTGGCGATTTTTGGCCACGGCATCTTCACCTTCCAGGACCTGCACCATGACCGGTCCGGAAATCATGAATTCCACCAGGTCCTGAAAAAAAGGCCGTTCCTTGTGCACGGCATAGAACCCCTCTGCCTGCTCCCTGCTCAGGTGCAGCATTTTCGCCGCAATGATTTGCAGACCGTTGTTTTCGAAACGACTGTAAATCGCTCCGATGACATTTTTTGCCACTGCATCGGGTTTGATAATGGAAAAAGTACGCTCGACTGCCATTGAAAAAGCTCCCATTCAGGTTGTATTGAAAAAAATAGTAACGACTCGGCCCCCTTAGGTAGACTGTTCCGGAAGACACCGTGAATACATCCCTGTAGGCTTGGCTTTGGCATCCCTGCCAAAGACACTTCCTCCACAGACCACCCATAGAGGCCTTTTTTACTATGGGTGAGTAGTTACAAAAAATATTCGTGGTTCAGCATTTGCCCAGGCATCACCTGGCATTCTGCGCTGGCAGGCATCCTTGCAAAAAACCTTGCCTCAGGGAAGATTGTCGATCTCCGAACCCTCTTTTTCCGGCAGCATCAGGTCTTCCTTGCTGATACCCAGAGCCAGTACGATCGGACTGGCCACAAAGATGGATGAATAGGTTCCGACGATCACCCCCACCAGCAGGGCGATGGCGAAATTGTGGATGATCTCGCCACCCAGCGTGGCCAGCGCCAGCAATACCAGAATCGTCGTCAGCGAGGTCATCAGGGTGCGGCTCAGGGTCTGGTTGAGGGAAGTGTTCATGATTTCCTCGGCCCGGCCCTTGCGCAGTTTCCGGAAATTTTCCCGGATCCGGTCGAAAACGACGATGGTGTCGTTCAGGGAATAGCCGATTACCGCCAGAACAGCCGCCAGCACCGTCAAATCGAATTCCATGCCGGTGATGGAGAAGAACCCCAGGGTGATGATCACGTCATGAAACAGGGCCGCCACCGACCCTAAGGAAAACTTGTATTCAAAGCGCCACGCCACATAGAGCAGTATGCCGAACATCGAATAGAGCATGGCCAGACCGCCATCCTCCGCCAGTTCATCAACCACCTGCGGTCCGACAAACTCGACGCGCCGGATTTCCCCGGGGTTTTCAACATTACTGTTGACTGCGGCCAGAACTTCCGAGCTGAGTTGTGCATTGCTGATCCCGCTTTTGGGCTTGAGCCGGATCAGCACATCCCTGGCGGTACCAAAATGCTGTACCGTGGCATCACCGAAGCCCTTTTCTTCCAGTGCGCGGCGCAGTTCCGCCAGGTCCACGGGCTGCTGACAACCGATTTCGACCAGTGTCCCGCCGGTAAAATCGATGCCCAGCACCAGGCCTTTCACCGCCAGTGAAACGATCGAAACCAGCAGCAGCAGACCGGATAACAGCAAGGCGATTTTTCGCTTGCCCAGAAAATCAAAATTTTGTTTCATTATCATGTTCCATGAAAAATTACGCTCGACCGTGAATATCGCTGCAGCACCAGCGAGGCATCAAATGGCCAGCTTTTCGACCCGTCGGCCGCCATAGATCCAGTTGATGACCATGCGCGACCCCAGGATGGCGGTAAACATCGAGGTGAGGATACCGATGGACAGCGTCACGGCAAATCCCTTGATCGGCCCGGTCCCGAATCCGAACAATACCAGGGCCACCAGCAGGGTGGTGATATTGGCATCGAAAATCGTCCCGAAGGCCTTTTCGTAGCCCGTGTAGATACTTGCCTGCGGTGAGTTGCCGTTCCTCAGTTCTTCCCGTATTCGCTCGAAAATCAGAACGTTGGCATCCACTGCCATACCCACGGTCAGGACGATACCGGCAATGCCCGGCAGGGTCAGGGTGGCCTGCAGCATGGACAGGATGGCAACGATGATGACCAGATTGAAAACCAGCGCCATGTCTGCCACCAGGCCGAAGACCTTGTAGTAAAAGCCCATGAAAACCAGTACCAGCAGCAATCCCACAACGACCGAAATCATGCCCTTGTTGATATTGTCCTGTCCCAGGCTGGGGCCAACGGTGCGTTCCTCGACGATATCGACTGGCGCGGCCAGGGCACCGGCACGCAGCAGCAGCGCCAGATTTCGCGCTTCCTGGGTATTGTCCAGACCGGTGATCTGGAAGCGTTTGCTGAAGGTATCGCGAATGGTGGCGATATTGATGACTTCTTCGGCTTTTTGTTTTTTGCGCACCTTTTTGCCATTGACGATGCGGGTTTCGGTCTTGTGCTCGATGAACACCACGGCCATGGGTTTGCCAATATTTTTCCGGGTGGTCTTGCCCATTTTTTTCGCGCCGATGCCATTCAGTGTCACGAATACCGAAGCGGAACCGGAATTCTGGTCCAGCCCGGAAGAAGCATCGACGATTTGATCACCGGTCACGATGATGCGTCTTTTCAACAGGACCGGTGTACCGTCGCGCTCCCGATACAACCGGGAACCCGCCGGCACATGCCCCTGCACTGCCTGCTGGACATCATGCTCGACATCCACCAGCCGGAATTCCAGCGTCGCGGTCGCCCCCAGAATCTCCTTGGCCCTGGCGGTGTCCTGCACGCCGGGCAGTTGCACGACGATGCGATTGTCACCCTGCTGCTGGATGACCGGTTCGGCGACGCCCAGTTCATTGACGCGGTTGCGCAGCGTGGTCATGTTCTGCGCCAAGGCAAATTTCCTGATTTCCCGCTGCTCCGCCTGGGAAATCTGGACCAGCAATTCGCTGCTGTCCGTCCCTTCCGTCACCACCAGACCGCGGAATTCATCCTCGATGACCTGCCCGGCGGCAGCCCTGGCTTTTTCATCCCTGAGCTTCACCCGAATCGCCCCTTGCTCACCGACCACCCCCCGGTAGCGTATCTTGGCGGTGCGCAGGGCCGAACGGATATCACTGATGTAGCGTTCCTGTGCCTGTTTGATGGCGGCGGCCATATCCACTTCCAGCAGGAAATGCACCCCACCGCGCAAATCCAGCCCCAGGTACATCGGGCTGGCGCCCAGAGCATTCAGCCAGGACGGCGTTGCAGGCGCCAGATTGAGCGCAACCGTGTAACCGCTGCCCAATTCCTCCCTGAGCAGATCGGCTGCCTGCATTTGCGCCTCGGTACCGTCGAAGCGGATCAGGATGTTGTTTTTTTCGTCCCTGTCTATCGCCTTGGGCACCAGACCAGCGTTCTTCAAGGCATTTTCAATCCGGGTGAGTTGCGGCTGATCCAGGCGCGTGGACCGGCCTGGGGAGACCTGAACGGAAGGGTCGTCGCCATAGAGGTTGGGCAGCGCATAGATTACGCCGACAAAAAAGACGAACAGGATAAGGAGGTTTTTCCAGAGTGGGAAACGGTTCTGCATTTTGATTCCATCAGTGCATGCGATTAACGAATTGCTGTCGACAGCGCCCCGGCGCTTATGGCAGGACTCAGGCTTTTGCTGATTTCTTGGCCTGTGTCTTGTAAGTCCCTTTCGGCATGACATTGGCGATGGCGTGCCGCTGCACTTGCAGGACGGTATTGTTGGCAACCTCGATCTGGACAAAATTTTCGTCGAGATCGACCACCTTGCCCAGCAATCCGCCAGTCGTAACCACCTCTGAATTTCTGGTCAATGCTTCCAGCATTTTCTTGTGCTCTTTGGCACGCTTGGATTGAGGACGAATGAACAGGACGTAAAAGAACAGTAAAATGGCCAGAGGCAGAATCAGCCCCACCAATCCGGGACCTTGCGTGGCAGCCGGTGCGGCTTCGGCAAATGCATCAGAAATAAAAAAACTCATGGGTATTTTCCAGTCAAATTTAGGTAATTGAAATTAGCCGGCTATTATGCCATATCCGGAACAGTTTTGCCTCGTTGTCGATAGAAATCCTCGACAAAAGCCTCCAGCTTCCGGTTTTCGATCGCAAGACGCAAATTTCCCATCAAATCATGGTAATAGTAAAGATTGTGAATGGTATTCAGCCTGGAACCCAGCATCTCGCGGCATTTATCCAGATGTCTGAGATAGGCCAGTGAGTAATGCTGGCAGGTATAGCAGCCGCACTGTGGATCGATCGGCCCGGTGTCGAACTGGTAGCGGCTGTTGCGGATCCTCACCACCCCGCTGCGGGTAAACAGATGCCCGTTGCGGGCATTGCGCGTGGGCATCACACAATCGAACATATCGACCCCCCGCCGGACCGCCTCCACCAGATCCTCCGGCGTCCCGACCCCCATCAGATAGCGCGGCTTGT
>JANEMG010000147.1 GCA_024511045.1 Gammaproteobacteria bacterium
ATTCAATGCCTGTTTGTGCAAGTCCTTCAACTTGATCCTAAAACGCTGCGTCTTGAGGCTTTGTAGGGCAACGGATGCAGCAGAAAATAGTGGGTAAAAAATGAACTCCGAAACTTTAGTGATAAGCATAGGATGACATTGCTGATTTGGCATTGATTGAACACGATCATCAATTTGAAAATGGCTGAGGCTTGTGGGAAATCAGGTAAAGGATTGCTCTACGCTTGTATTGTTTATACGCGGCTGGAAATTTTCCATCTGGACGGCAGACGGAATAACCATGCGTGACCCTTGTTTCAAACCCCGTAGTCCAATCTACTGCATGAATTTGTGATTGTCATCTATTTTTTTTCCGGAAATCACGACTATGCTTGCATTCACCTTGGATAAATCCCTGAAGAACAAGCGCCCGATTAATACCAAGGCAATCAGCAGACAGGCAAAACAATGAACAGCAGCACTGGCTTCACTTTAATAGAACTGATGATCACCCTGGCACTGGTTTCTTTGCTGATGACCCTGGGCATCCCCAGTTTCAATGAAGCGATACGCAACAACCGCCTGACCACCTATACCAATGACCTGGTCACCGCGCTCAACCTGGCGCGCAGCGAAGCGGTCAAGCGCAACCTGTCCGTCAGCGTCAGAAAATCCGGCACCGACTGGGAAGACGGCTGGGAAGTTTTCACCGACCTCGACAGCGATGGCACCTTCGACGACGATGGCGACGCTACATTGTGCGAAAGCGGTGAAGACTGCGTACTACGGGTTTTCGAGGCGCTTCCAGCTTCTTTCACCCTGCGCGGCAACAACAACTTTGCCAACTTCATCCGCTATACTTCCGCCGGCTTGAGCAACAACATGGGCAGCTTCGTCCTTTGTGAAAACAGCGATGGCAATAATGTACCGGAAGCCAGAACCGCGAAAATGGTCATCGTCAATGCCGTGGGCAGGACCAGGATCGCCGGCGACGCCGACAATGACGGCATCCCGGAAAAGACAGACGGCACGGAAATCAACTCCTGTGTTGCATTTTAATTACCAGGTGAGGCCCATGAAAAACTCTACCGGATTCACCCTGATCGAAGTACTGGTCACCATGGTCATCATGGCTATTGGCCTGTTGGGCCTGGCCGGCCTGCAGGCCGCGTCATTGAAAAAAAAATCATAGCGCCTACTACCGGACCCAGGCCACGCAGCTGGCCTATGATCTTGCCGACCGCATGCGCGCCAATGTCGCCGATGCCAGCCTGGGCAGTACCAGCGTCTATATCACCAAAGCTCCATCCGCTGCCGCCGCCAAGACCGGATGCACCGCTATCGCCGGAACCTGCACGCCCGCGCAGATGGCGGAAAATGACCTCGCTGAATGGTATTCAGATCTGGTTGCTGTTTTTCCACTCAACAACATTGGCATTAGTTATGCTGCCCCTGTCTATACCATTTCCATCAGCTGGGACGACAACCGCGATGGTGCGACCGACAGCGCCGATCCCACTTTTCAGATGAGCTTCCAGTTATGAACAGCCTTGATTTTCGCAGCAGACAAGCCGGCCTGACCATGATCGAGATTATGATCGCCATGGTCCTGGGCGCATTCCTGCTGGGCGGCGTGCTGCAGATCTTTTCCAGCAGCAAGCAGACCTACCGCGTACAGGAAAGCATGTCCCGGCTGCAGGAGAATGGCCGTTTTGCCATGGACTTCATCACCAAGGACATCCGCAACGCCGATTTCTGGGGCTGTTTGAAAAACGGTTTGAACAACATCACCAACAACCTCGATCCAGGTGGAACAGGTTATGATGCCTATGCACATGGCTTTGCCCAAGGCATCGACGGCAGCAACAATACGGGGTTGAATGCATCGGATACCATTATTCTCCGCGGCGCTTTCGACACTGGCATTACGGTACAGCCGCCTTATGGCCCACAAGAATCCTCCAATATCCTGATCTCCACCAATAACGGTCTGGCACAGGGCGACGTGGTACTGGTCAGTGACTGCACCCAGGCGGATATCTTTCAGATCAGCAACGCCAACCCGGATACCGGGGGCGTGGCCGTACACAACACCGGCTCGGCCACCCAGCCCGGTAATTTCAACGCCACCAACCCGGGATGCGCGGGAGCCAATGCCCACTGCCTGTCGAAAGTGTACGAAGGCGATGCCAGCATCTATAGAGTCGGCACCATCACCTATTCGATACAAAATGGTGCCAGCGGACAGCCGGCATTGTTCCGGCAAATCGACAGCAATGCCGCCACGGAACTGGTGGAAGGCATCGAAAACCTGCAGATTCTCTACGGCGAAGACACCAATGCCGACGGCACGCCGGATTACTACGTTTCCGCCGGGACGGCGGGCCTGGACATGGACCAGGTCGTCAGCATCCGGATCACACTGCTGGCGCGCACCATCGCCGACAACCTGGCCGGCCAGTCTGTGTCCTACACCTACAACGGCGCCACGACCACGCCCGGCGACCGCCGGCTCCGTCGGGTCTTTACTTCCACCATCGCCGTGCGCAACCGGCTTCTATGATGCGGACAACCCCCATGAACAAACCCTTGCAAAATCAATCCGGAACCGTGCTGGCGATCAGCCTGATCATGCTGGTGCTGCTCACCCTGATCGGCGTTACCGGCACGCAGGTCACCAGCCTGGAGGAAAAAATGGCCGGCAACAGCAGAGACCAGAATCTGGCTTTCCAGGCTGCCGAGGCGGCTTTGCGCAGCGGTGAAGACAAGATCGAAAATGGCATTGTCTCCCTGTCCGCGTTTTCCGGTGCGCCCTATTACGGGGAAGATGACGCCCTGCCTGATCATAAGGCCTCTGCATCATGGGGTTCCACAAATTCACTGGCCCACACCGACTCCATACCACTGGTCTATACACAACCCCGGTATTACCTGAAATATCTTGGCACAGACGATACCAACAGCGATGCCAGCATCAATATTGGCGGCTATGGCGACAGCTCGGCCGGAACGACGGCATCCAGATTCAGTGTCATTGCCCGGGGAACAGGTGGACAGGATACCTCCCAGGTTTTTCTGCAATCCTTTTATGCAAAGAAATTCTAAGGTCTTTTTTCTCAAGACATTTGTTAAGGCCAGGGATATTGGCTGCAACAAACGTCTTCACTCTCATTTCTCGAGGGGACTGATTATGAAACACCAGCCATTTAATTCCACCACACTACGCACCTGTGTGTTTGTTCTGACACTCAATTGGCTGGCGCCCGTACAGTCGGCACCGGGGACGCTGGCAGATTCACCCTTGTTTACCGCCAACAACGTACCTCCCAACGTTTTCATCGAACTGGATGATTCCGGGTCCATGGATTGGGAGGTCCTGACAAAAAAGTTCTGGCATGGCTGCGCCTACAACATATCCGACAATTGCGGCTGGCTGGTCGACAACGGCCTGTTCCGAATGCATACCGGCACCAGCTGGCAATATTTTGAATACCTCTATGACAATGGCGACGACGCTTACAGCAATTCCTGTGACAGCAGTCGTAGAACCCTGGATCTGTGTACTACTGCTGTTCAGGAAGCCGACTGGCGCATCCGCAATGCCGCGGTCAATGTCATGTATTACGACCCGGCTGTAAAATATACCCCTTGGGAAAATGGCGCCACGCCCCCCCTTCCAGACGCCAGTTTTATGGCCGCCAGAAGCAACCCGCAACCGGGAACCACCGGCTATACCGAAACCAAGGATCTGACCGGTTTCATCTATCACGTCTGGGACGACACCCACGGCTACTCCGGAACACGTCCAACGGGTGGGACGATCAATAAAACCACGGGAAGCAATGGCGAAGTGGACTGGTGGGACGAACATGACAAATTCACCGTCAACGCCAGCAGTATCACCGTTGAACGAATCACCTACTCGGGCAAGACCGAAACCGTTGCCAGCACGAAAACACTGACAGGCACAGGAACCCATAGTGAATTGGGCGGCATGACCATCGCCGAAGTGCAGCAAAACATCGCCAACTGGTACCAATACGGACGCCGGCGGGCCTTTGCCGCCAAAGCAGCAATCGGAAAAATCGTCACGGAAAACCCCGATTACCGCTGGGGCATCAGCGTCATCAATGATGATGACAGGCTGTTTACCGAAATACCCACTGGTTTGAGCGGCTTCACTGCCCATAATGCATCGCTGCTGGATGATTTGTATGATTTTGATTGGCATGCCCACGGCACTCCTCTGAGGCGCGGCCTGGAAACAGCCGGTCAATATTATGACAATGAACTTTCAGGAAAAGCCAACCCCATTCTGGACAGCTGCCAGCAGAACTTCACCATCCTGGCTACCGATGGCTACTGGAACGGCAGCGCACCTGCCAGCGCCATTGGCAACGCCGATGGCGATGGCCACAGTATTACAGTCGCCGATGTCGCCAAATACTACTACGACAAGGACCTCAGCCCCCTGGCCAACGATGTCGTGGTCAATATATCCGATCCTGCGACCTGGCAGCACATGGTTACCTACACCGTTGCCTTTGGGGTGACGGGTCTGCTGACCGATACCGATGCCGATGGCTGGCCGGGAAATGCTCCCGGCCTCAGCGCCAGCGACGATTGGGGTGATCCCATGTCAAGCTCCAATGAACCGCAAAAAATCGATGACCTCTGGCATGCGGCATACAACAGCAAAGGGACTTTCGTTTCCGCGGCGACACCGGAAAAAGTATCCGATGCACTTTCCGACGCTTTGGGCAATATTGCCGACCGGATCGGCAGTGCCAGCTCGGTTGCCTTCAATACCACTACACTGACCGGCAGCAGTGCGGTTTATCTGGCGCAATTCAACAGCTCCAATAACAGGTGGAGCGGCGACCTGCCGTCATTTCCCCTGAATGCCTTGACGGGCGATGTCGCTTCCTCGCCATCCTGGAAAGCGGCGGACGTTCTGGATGCAATGTCTAACCCCGTTGCCAGCCGGACTATTCTCACTTTTGACAAAACCACAGGAACGGGAAAGAAATTCCGATGGAGCGACCTGACCTCCGCGCAAAAGGATGATCTTAGAACCAATCCGGACGGGACCATCGCCAGCGGGACAGCAGGTGACAATCTGGCCCAGGCCAGATTGGATTTCCTTCGTGGCGATCGATCCAATAAGCAGTCAAACGGCGGCACATACACGTTCAGAGACCGGATTAAAATCCTTGGTGATATTGTCCATTCCGATCCGATCTTCGTTGGCAAGCCTGCCTTGAACTGGCCGGATGTCGCACCTTTTCCCACAGGCACCGACAGCTATCGGGACTTCAAGAATGGCTCGGCAAAATCCCGTTCCGAACTGGTCTATGTCGGCACCAATGACGGTATGCTGCATGGTTTTTCCGCGACGGACGGTTCGCAGAAAATTGCCTACATCCCTTCTAACCTGTTCGTGGATACCACCGCCGATCAGGGTCTGCATTATCTTACCGATCCCAATTACACGCATCGCTATTACGTTGACCTGGCCACCACTGTTTCCGATGTCTATATCGATACCACCGGAACCGGGACTGGCCATTCCTGGCACACCATCATAACCGGTGGCAACCGGGCAGGCGGCAAGGGTGTCTTTGCCCTGGATATCACGGACCCGAGTCAATTCAACGAAGCCAATGCGGCCAATCTGGTGTTATGGGAGTTTGATGCCACCGATGATGCCGACATGGGGTATTCCTACAGTAAACCGACAATTGTCATGCTCAACAACAACCGCTGGGCTGCAGTTTTTGGCAATGGCTATAACAATAATGGTGATGGCGAGGCCAAGCTTTTCATACTGTTTCTGGATGGCGGGCTGGATGGCACATGGACGGCCACTACCGATTATATGGAGATTTCCACAGAGACCGGGGCAAATCTGAACGGGGATTGCAGTGATTGCAATGGCCTGTCCACACCTCAAGCGGTCGATATGGACGGGGACAAAGTTGTCGACAGAATTTATGCCGGAGACCTGTTCGGCAATCTCTGGGCCTTCGATCTTTCATCTTCCAATACCAACCTATGGAAAGTAGCCTATAAACAAGGCAGCACGCCAAAACCCCTGTTTATTGCCAGCTATTCCGGCACTGCCCAGCCAATCACCAGCAAACCCATACTGATAAAACATCCGGATCACAACGGAACTGCCCCGGATGTACTGGTTTTCTTTGGAACCGGCCAATACCTGACTTCCAGTGATATTTTGAATACCGATGTCCAGTCGTTCTATGGCGTCTGGGATCATGGAACACACTCACTGACCCCTTCAGATTTTCAGGAGCAAACATTTCTCAGTGGCAGCTTTTTTAACTAGAGTTTAGAGTTTCAGAGGAGAAAAACCACTAAAAATCTCAAAAAATAGTTGACATAGCAAGGATCATAGCGTTGCCGCGCCTTGCATG
>JANEMG010000148.1 GCA_024511045.1 Gammaproteobacteria bacterium
TGATTTCAATACTGCGACCAAGCCTTCCAGACCCAGTTTGTAATAATCTGTCGTTGTGTACTCGATAATTTTTTTGTCATGTACAGAGCTTTTTGGAATATAATCACATGGTACCCGACATTTATCGACAACGCTGACGATGGCCCCGGATTCGTCCTGGTTGACAGCGGTTATTCGGCATCCACTGAAAATTTCAACGCCATGATCCCGGCATTTGTCCAGCAGTTCACTGTGCAGCTGTTTCTTGTCGATGATGACGACGTCGGCGGGTTTCGTAACGGAGAGACGTTTGGAATAGTAATGAGCCCTTGTCGATTTTCGATGCAATGACTCTTTCAGACAGGCCATAGTCGTCTATGTTCATAAAGCTGCCCAGGGTCAGGAAGGACAGGTCCAGCAAATCCTTTTTGCCATCGATCAGCGCCACGGACAGGTTCTTTTTGGCCAGCAATTGCGTACTCATCAGGCCGGCGCAGCCGGCCCCGATTATGACCACATCGAAGGTTTTCATGTTTAACGAAGGGGGGATTCTGGTGGAATGACGATGTTGAAAGTGTCCGAGTCTACATGGCTTCGATACCGCTTTGCAAGCTGCAGGCCGGTCCAGGATCGTTGCCAGTCGATGCGGCTGGGACTCTCAACGGCCTGCCTGCAGTCGAAATGAACATTACAGCTCTGGGCCGACGCAGAGGGCACGATTCTTGACTGATCCTGGTTATCGCTGTATTATCCGCGCTCTTGCTTCAGGTGTCCCGGAATATCCGGGATGAAACAGGGAAACCGGTGCGCAGCGAATCCTGCAATTCCGGTACTGCCCCCGCAACGGTAGACGAGTGTGGGACAACCACTTATGCCACTGCGCGAATTCCGCGTGGGAAGGCCGGTTGTCAGTTAAAAACAACTGCTCGTGAGTCCGGAGACCGGCCTGAAGCGACAACGTGAGCGTTGCGGAGGGCGGCGTGCGAATGAGCGATCCTGACGGCTGCGGTCCTTTTGGGACTTTATGCCGGCCTGCCCTGTTTCATTGTCCCTCTGCAATTATTGTTTCCGCTGCACCGGTGTGTGGCCATTGAAAAGTTGAGCGAACAATGACCCCCCCCCCTTTGCTGCTGGCTGGCCTGCTGGCTGCCAGCCCCTTGCTGCCTGCCGTCGAACAGGTTGGAAACAACGCTTCCGATCCTGCGCTTCAGGAACAAAGCGAACCGATCGTCAAGAGGCTGGACACCATGGTGATCAGCGCCACGCGCACCGAACAGGAGTTGCGCAATATCGGCAGTTCCATGACCGTCATTACCGCACAGGATATCGCCAACCGGCAGTTGTATACGGTTGCAGAGCTGCTGCGCACCGTGCCGGGCGTCGATGTCGTGCAAAATGGCGGCATGGGGCGCACCACGTCGGTATTCATCCGCGGCGCCGCATCCGCCCAGGCACTTGTGCTGCTGGACGGCATCGAAATCAACGACCCCAGCTCCCCCAGCAGCGGCTTCGATTTTGCCGACCTGACCGTCGACGATATCGAGCGCATCGAGATCCTGCGTGGTCCGCAGAGCCCCCTGTATGGCTCCGACGCCATCGGCGGCGTGATCAACATCATCACCAGAAAGGGCAAGGGTAAACCGCGTATCTCGCTGCTTGGCGAGGGGGGCAGCTATGACAGCTACAAGGTCGGCGGCAGCGTCAACGGCGCCACCGATCTGTTCAATTACAATTTGTCCGTCAATCGTCTCAGGACGCGGGGTTTTTCCGCCGCCGATGCAGACCTGGAAGGAAACACCGAAAAGGACGGCTACAGGAACACCACCGTCAACACCACCCTGGGAGTGGCGCCGCTGGAGAATTTCGATCTGCAATGGAACCTGCGCTACAGCGATGCCGACAAGGACCTGGACAACTGCGGTGGGCCATTCTGCGACAACGATTTCCGGAAAAACAACACCCAGGAGCTCTATACTGGCCTGAACGGCAATCTGAGCCTTTTCGAAGGGATCTGGGATCAGCGCTTGGCCGTGACCTACAGCGACAGCAATCGGGAGAATGTCGACGAGTCTCCAGGCGCATTCGTACCGTACAGCAAGTTCGAGGGCAATAAACTGAAAGTCAACTGGCAGCACGACATCCATTTCGTGGACTTCAATACCCTGACCCTGGGGTTTTCCGACGAAGAGGAATGGATGAGCACCGACAGCATTTCCCGCAAATCGCAGAATACTGCGGGCTATTATCTGCAGGACCAGCTCAATCTGTGGGATCGTTCCTATACCACCGCCGGCGTTCGCTACGACGACAACAACCGCTTCGGCGGCAAGACCACCTGGCGGGTCACCCAGTTGTTCGCCATTGATGAAATCGGCACGCGCATCAAGGGCAGTTACGGGACCGGCTTCAAGACGCCATCGCTGTTTCAGCTGTTCGCACCGGCCGATCCTTTCTTTGGCCCCATCGGCAATCCGGACCTGAAGCCGGAAACCAGCCGCGGCTGGGATGTCGGCTTCACGCAGACCCTGTGGGACGAACGGGTGCTGTTCGGCGCCAGCTACTTCAGCAACCATTTCGAGGACCTGATCGGTTTTACCACCGGCTACAACAATATCGACAGCGCCTCGTCTAAGGGCGTGGAAAGCTACATCGAAATCAATCCCCTGCCCGGCCTGACGCTGCGCGGCAACTATACCTACACGGAAAGCGAGGATGACACGACCGGCCTGGCCCAGCTGCGCCTGCCGAAGAACAAGGGCAGCGTCAACATCAACTACAATTTTCTGGAGCACGCCAACATCAACTTGAATGTCCTGGTGGTCGGCGACCGGGCTGATCTGGATTTTTCCAGCTTTCCGTTCCGCCGCGTCACGGTGCCCGGATACACGGTGGTCAACCTTGCCGGCAGCTACGAGGTCAATCAGTACCTGAAAACCTTCGTGCGCATCGACAACCTGTTCGACAAGCAGTACCAGGAAGTGTTTGGCTTTGGCACCAGTGGCGTCTCGGCGTTTGGCGGGATCCGGCTGAGCTATCAATAAGCGTGTAAGGGAGCTGCGCGTCAGTCGGCGGGTAGCAGCTCCCGGTAGGCCGAGCTGTAATAGAGCAGCGGCTCGCCGGAGTGGCACAGGACTTCCTGAACTTCGCCGATGATCACCCAGTGCGTGCCGGCGCGGACCTGCTGCACTACCTTGCAGTCCAGGGACGCCAGGCTGTCGTCGATGATCGGCGCGCCGGTGGTCGCCGTATTCCAGGAGACGTTTTCGAAGCGCTCCTGCTGGCTGCAGCCGCCGGCGAACTGGTTGGAAACGGCTTCCTGACCGGCAGTCAGGAAATTCACCGCGAAACTCTGGCTTTCCCGGATGCCATCGCCGGTGTCCGCCGCCTCATTGATGCACACCAGAATCAGTGGCGGATCGACCGAGACGCTGGAAAACGCGGTCACGGTCATGCCCTGGGCGCCACTGGTTTCGCTGTTGGTGGTCACCACGGCCACGCCGCTGGCCCAGAGTTTCAGACCCTTTTTAAAATCCTCAATCGCTACTGTCATTGTATTTTTCTTGTCGTTCCGGATTCGTGTGTGTTTTAGCGTCGTTTCCAGCTTTGGGGGGTCAGTCTCTACTGATCTGCCGGGAGTACGTAAGCGGTATTCTGCGCTCAGGGATTGATCAGTTCCTCAAGATTCTTCGGAGGCTTCTTGAATTCATTTTCCGGAACCTTCGCGGTTCCTGATCCCCCCTTTTGCTGGGCTTCCTTGATGAAAATCGCCTGCAGGCGTTTGAATGCGGAGCGCAGGGTCGTATCCATGACCACTTCGTTGCCGATGGAGACGATCACCCGGGTCAGTTCCGGGATGCTGGTTTTGGTCGATCTCATATAGATGGGCTGGACATACAGCACGGAATGCTTGCCCATGGGCAGGATGATCATTCTGCCGCGCTCGACTTTGGAACCGTGCTGATCCCATAAGGTGAACTGCTCGGAAATCTCCGGGCTCTGGTCGATCAGCGCGTCCACCTGGGACGGGCCATTCACCTGAACATTCTTGCGGAACTTGTAGATGGTGATATTGGGCCAGTATTCATCACTGCAGGTGTCGTTGTTCATGATCCCGGCGATGCCCACCATGCTCAGGTTGTCCCGATTGATCGGCGTCATCGGGTTGATCATGGCGAATTCCTCCCGGTCATTGCAATGGCCGAAATCCATCGTGATGTAGTAAGGCCTGACCTGCTTTTTGTTCGCTTCGGCAAATTGCCAGGTTTCCGCCTGTTCATAGAACAGCGCCGGCGTGTTCTGGTGATATTTGGCGTAGACCTTCATCTGCAGATAGTACAGGTCACGCGGGTAGCGCAAATGTTTGCGCAGTTCCTTGGGCATTTCCCGCAGTGGCTGGAATACCCCCGGATAGGCCCGGTCAAAGGCCTGGATGATCGCATCGTTGGGGTCGCAGATGTAGAAGCGGGTGGTGCCGTCATAGGCATCGACGATAATCTTCACCGAATTGCGGATATAATTGAACGTTTCCTGCTCGCCATACAGGAAATCGCCGTCCGTTTCCTGGGACACCGGATACCAGTCGGAGATCGTATAGGCATCCTGTATCCAGTACAGCCGGTCCTTGCCGATGACCAGGTAGGGGTCGTTGTCCAGGTGCAGAAACGGGGTCAGGGTCTTGATCCGCTCGCCGATGTTGCGGCGAATGCGCATACGGCTTTCCCTGGTGATGTTCACCGAAAAGAAGATCTTTTCATCGCGGTGATAGAAGGCGAACAGCAGCTTGCGGAAAAAGGAAGCGACCGGGATGCCGCCCTTGCCTTTGTAGTCGCCGGTCAGCTTGGAATCCGCTCCGGACAGGCCGACCACCGACAGCCTGTTGGGCACGATGATGTACTCGTACTTGCCCTGGCCGTAATAGATGTCCGGGTTGGCGATTTGGAAGCCGGCATCCGAGTACAGATTCAGGTCGCGCAGGTACCATTTGATCGGTGTGCCGGCATCCTGCGCCGCTGGCGTGACCACGGCGCCGTAGCCATGGGTATAGCGCAAATGGGTGTTTTCCCAGTTTTGCGCTTCCTTGGGCAGTTTGCTGATATTCATTTCCCGGGCCGCCAAGTTGACCTGGATCTTGTGGTCGTGCAGGAAATAGCGGTCTTCGTCGACGCCGGGGAATTGATAATAGGGACGTATACCCTGCAACTGCTGGTAGACCGGCTTGAGAAACTCCCTGTCCCAGACCGGTATGTTCTCGAAATGCTTCTGGTTGGCCCAGCCTATGATATCGTCGCGGGGATCCACCTTGACCTGGTAGTCGATGATATTGATGCGTCCCAGGTCATAGGCAGAGTACGTTGTGACGATGTTGTTCTTCATGAACACCCCTTC
Organism: Gammaproteobacteria bacterium; assembly: GCA_024511045.1. Lineage (GTDB taxonomy): Bacteria > Pseudomonadota > Gammaproteobacteria > Methylococcales > Methylomonadaceae > JANEMG01. The sequence goes on from JANEMG010000148.1 coordinate 5,365, forward strand.
CGTGGTGACGGGGTTGGGCTTGACGATGAAGGTGTTGATCAGGTTGGGGATGGATTTGACCTTCTGCAGGCCCAGGGAGGCGAAAAATACCGCCAGGAAAACGATGCTGGTGACCAGGCTTTTTCTGCCCCGCGAATAGAAATGGATGATGCCGGCTATCGAGGCAATGACGAATGTCGCGACGCCGATCCAGATCAGGGGAAGCAGATAGCGCACTTCGACGAAGCCGGGGCCAAAAAATACCGGCTGATGGTTGCTGTAATAGAGCAGCGAAAAGCGGTCCAGCATCAACCCCCAGACCACGAATAAAATCACGAAGCCGTAGAGAATCGTCAAATGTATCTTTGCGCCCCGCGGGAATTCCTTTTTCTGGTCGGGGACGAAATAATGCTCCAGCCAGTAGATTGCCATGACCATGATGAACAGGAGGATGGCAGTGGTCAACAGTTCTTTCTGTATCAGCTGATACATCGGGTAGGAGAACAGATAGAAGCTGACGTCGTTGCCGTATACCGGTTCGCTGGTGCCGGAATCCCGCCCGAAAAAATACAGGATGGCGGCTTCCCATTGATCGTAAAAGGGAATGGCGATGGCAATCGCCAGAAGAATGGACAACGGTGTATAGACCTTCAGCGATCCCTGTATGAAGACATCGGAAAATTGCTGAAACCGTTTCCGCCTTTGGCTGTCCGCCAGCACTTCGTCGGGTGGGTTCAGCCCCAGATAGCGGCTGGCGATCCAGAAATGGAAAAAGAAAATGGCGAAGAAAATCAACGTGACACCGCCGGACAGGAAGAAGCGGTACAGCAGTCTCAGCCAGAAATAGGTTTCGAATTGCAGGGAGCGAGACCACCACAAATCGACGAACAGATCGAGAAAAATGAAAAAGAACACAACGTACAACGCAAGAAGGACGAATAGCGTCGCGCCTGTGTAAGCGGCAAATAATTTCCAATTCCGCATGATTTCCTCTTGGCTAACTGGATTGTGATTTCAGGTTAGTGATTTTACGCTTTTATAAATGATACTAGAGTTTAGAGT
>JANEMG010000149.1 GCA_024511045.1 Gammaproteobacteria bacterium
CAATAACCCATTGTTTTTCAAGCGAAAGAAACAAAATAAACAAGAATATTACCAAGCACTAATTTATCCGCCATATTAGTCGGCTCTAATATTCATTCTCCAAAAAATTGGGAAACTTCAGATAATAAAAATTGCAGGGTATTCTCGGCAGAGGCTTTTTCAGCCAGATAATTCACTAAATAATTCACTAAAGATACAAGGACTTGATATTATGGGCAGATATGAATTGCAGGACAATTCCAGACCCTTTACCGTGCTTGTCACCGTGATGGTCTTGCTGATACTCGCCATCGCAGCCGGTCTGATCTATTTCTATCAACAGCAGAAACAGACAGCACAGGAGACCGACCACTCTCAGTTCAGCGAGGAACTGACGCTGCCTTCGGAAAGGACTGAGCGGCAACGGAACGCGCCGGATGCCACCCCGCCAGGCGCCTATTCACCGGACAACCGGCAACAGCAAGCAAAGCCTCCGCGACAGGCAGCACCCGTTCAGCAACAGCCCCTGCCACCGCTCGCTGACAGCGATGCTGCGTTCAGAAACGCTGTCGTCGCCCTTTCTCCCGACTTCGCTGAGTGGCTGCAGAGTGACAACCTGATCAGCAAATATCTCACCATCGTCAATGACTTCTCGCAGGGACTGCGCATTTACAAGCACATGCGCTTTCTGCAGCTGAAAAAGCCCTTCCAGGTGCTGCAGGATCAACGCGGCATCTACATCGACCCGCAAGGCTACCGGCGCTATGACCAGCTGGCTGCCGCTGTCAACGCCATTAATATCCGGGACACGATGCAGCTGTATCATCGCTTCCGCCCCCTGTTCGTTCAGGTACTCGGGCAATTCGGCTACCCCCATGACTACCGCGTCGAAGACATTTTTGCCAAGGCCGTGGCCAACATCCTGGCCGCTCCGATACTGGAAGGACGCATCGACCTGATCCGTCCCACGGTGCGTTACAAATTTTCCGACAAAAAACTCGAAGCACTCAACCCGGTACAAAAACAGATGATCCGGATGGGTCCGCAAAACACCCGGATCATACAAAACAAACTGCGCTTGCTGATCGAAGCACTGCTGGCGACTGAAGCGCAGACCTGATTGCCCGAGAAAACGACAATAACCCCACGCCAATGCCGGTTTGTCATCGGGCACCCCCCATATTCTCGCAAACCGATCGAAATCACTGAAGAATCTTTGACAAAGCAGAAATGCCGCATGACTAAAACCGTTAAAACAGTTAAAATTGGATGTTTTACAATCAATCCCGACCAACAGTCGGGCCGGTCAATTCATGCAAAGTAAGTACCACACCGACGACCTGCGCATCTGTGGCACCAAGGAAGTCATCGCTCCCGATCAGGTTCATCAGGAACTGCCGCTGAACGATGCGGCGGCAGAAACCACCCTGCAGGCGCGCAATGCCGTACACAACATTCTGACGCACAGGGACGACCGTTTGCTGGTCATCGTCGGCCCCTGCTCCATTCATGATACCGAAGCAGCACTGGAGTATGCCCAGAAACTGCTGGAAGCTGTCAGGCATTTGAAAAAGGATCTGCTGACGATCATGCGCGTCTATTTCGAGAAGCCGCGCACCACGGTCGGCTGGAAAGGGCTGATCAACGATCCCGACCTGGACAGCAGCTTCAACATCAACAAAGGCATCAGGGTCGCCAGGAAATTATTGCTGGACGTCAACAATATCGGCATGCCGGCGGCAACCGAATATCTCGATTTGATTACCCCGCAATATTTCTCCGATTTGATTGCCTGGGGTGCGATTGGCGCCAGAACCACAGAAAGTCAGGTACATCGCGAGCTGGCATCCGGCCTGTCCTGCCCGGTCGGGTTCAAGAATGCCACCGACGGCACCATCAAAACAGCCATCGATGCAATAGGCGCCGCAAGGAGTCCACATCACTTCCTGTCCCTGACCAAAGGCGGACATTCGGCCATTTTTTCCACCACTGGCAACGAAGATGCACACCTCATTTTAAGGGGCGGCAGCGATCGGCCGAACTACGATGCGGTCAGCGTGGAACATGCCGCCGAATCGCTGGAAGCGGCTGATCTGCCCGCCAATATCATGGTCGATTTGAGCCATGCCAATTGCCTGCGGCAATATCAACGGCAGATTCTGGTCGGCAAAGACGTCGCCGGACAGATAGCCACCGGCGACCGGCGGATTTTCGGGGGCATGATAGAAAGCAATCTCAAAGCCGGACGCCAGGACGTCATTCCCGGAAAACCTCTGGTCTACGGCCAAAGCATCACCGACGGCTGCCTGGGCTGGAATGATACGGTAAAATTGCTGGAAGATCTGGCATTGGCCGTGCAGCAGCGCAGAAGCATCGAAAATTGATACAGGAACTTAACGCTATGAACATCATTGTCAATGGGCAGAACCGTTCAATTGCCGACAACTGCAAGATCGGCGACCTGATCGAGGAAATGGGTCTGAGCGGCAAACGCATCGCCGTGGAACTGAACAAGGAAATCCTGCCCTTCGATCAATATCCGGACAGGTTGCTGCAGGATGGCGACCGCGTGGAAATCGTCCGCGCAATCGGCGGAGGCCAGGCAGATACCTTCCAGATTGCCGGAAAGACCTACCATTCGAGACTGCTGGTGGGAACCGGCAAATACAAGGATCTGGAGGAAACCCGCCAGGCAATTGCGGCCAGCGGCGCGGAAATCGTCACGGTCGCCATTCGTCGTACCAACATCGGCCAAAATGCCGATGAACCCAATCTCCTGGATGTCATTCCGCCGGATAAATACACCATATTGCCCAATACCGCCGGCTGTTTCAGCGTTGAAGACGCAGTAAGAACCTGTCGTCTGGCCCGGGAACTGCTCGATGGCCACAACCTGGTCAAACTGGAAGTCCTGGCCGATCAGCAGACCCTGTTTCCCGATGTGGCAGCAACCTTTGAAGCCGCCAGGGTTCTGGTGAAAGACGGCTTCGATGTCATGGTCTACACCAATGACGACCCGGTCGCCGCGAAAAGGCTGGAGGAAATCGGCTGCGTCGCCGTCATGCCGCTTGCCGCACCAATAGGCTCGGGTCTGGGCATCCGCAATCCCTACAATATTCTGACCATCGTGGAAAATGCGCAGGTACCCATACTGGTCGATGCCGGCGTGGGAACGGCATCTGATGCCGCCATCGCCATGGAACTGGGCTGCGACGGAGTGTTGATGAACACGGCAATAGCGGAAGCAAAAAACCCGGTGTTGATGGCTTCGGCAATGAAAAAGGGCATCGAGGCCGGCCGGGAGGCCTATCTTGCCGGGAGAATGCCGCGCCGGCGTTTCGCCTCTGCCTCTTCTCCAATCGATGGCCTGTTCCTGTAAAGCGCCTGCTCTCCGAGTCGATGCCAGCGGCTAAAACGACTGATCCGCGCCGTATCCGCAGTTTTATTCGCCGGCAGGGCAGGATCACGCCCGCACAACGGCAGGCGCTGCAGGACTATCAGGGGGTTTTTTGCCTAGACCCGGAGCAAGCCCCCGATTTCCATGAAATTTTCCAGCGCAAAGCACCATTGTTCCTGGAAATCGGTTTTGGCGACGGTGACTGCCTGGCGGACATGGCGGCCGCCAATCCTGACCGGGACTATATCGGCATCGAGGTACACAGACCGGGCGTCGGCCATCTGCTGCTGCTGCAGCAACGAGGTCTGAGCAATGTCAGAATATACTGTCATGATGCGCTGGACATACTCGAACAGTGCATTCCAGATGACAGCCTGTCCGGCATACACCTGTTTTTCCCCGATCCCTGGCCAAAAAAACGCCATCACAAACGGCGTATCGTCAAACCGGAGTTTGCAGAATTGCTGGCCGGAAAGCTGCATGAGGAGGGCTATTTTCATGCGGCGACCGACTGGGAAGACTATGCGGAAGAGATGCTGCGGGTCTTGAATGGCTGCGGGTCTTTGCTCAATACCAGCCCCGATGACAGCTACTGCCGGCGCCCCGATCACCGGCCACTGACAAAATTCGAACAGCGCGGCATTCGTCTGGGCCATACCGTCCGGGACCTGCTTTTCAAAAAACGCAGCAGCCCTGCCGCCCTATAAGACAAAGTCCTGATGCAGCGGGCTGGCGGTTATGACCGCGAAAGCCACCAATTTTTCCACTCTCCGGTTATCGTGTGGAGGCTGGCAAGAAGGATTTCGGCTGTATGTTTGGCAGGCGACTCCTGGCGCCATGCTGATCAGGAGAGCGATTCCACCGGCTCGACGATACGCTCTTCCTGTCTTTCGACAGGAGCCTGGCTTTGCTCTTCCATCTGCATGGCCTTGATGATGATGGCCAGTTCATTGCGCTGCTGCTTCAGAGGCTCCAGTTCCTTTTCCAGGTTGGTGATGTTTTCCAGGACACTGCCCTTGGAATCGTTGATTTTTCTCAACATCTGCAGACGGCTTTCGATCTGTTTCTTGTGATCCTTGATCTGATGCATCAGCGGCGTCAATACGCTGTTGCTCCAGGTTGTTGCATCCTTGTGCGCCTGTTTCAGGATATTCCGGGCCTTGCTGATCAGCGTACTGTACAGTTTGTTGATGACGATACTCTGTTCGGTCATCGTCGTTTTGGCGCTATTGCGAAAAGCCTCGCCTTCCTCGAAAATCTGCTCCAGTTCGAATTGATACTGCTTGATGGAAAACAGTTGCGGTTCGATCTCCTTGAAGCCGTATTCATCCTGAAATTTCTTGTGGATGGCCTTCACCAGACGCCGCGTTTCATTGGTAATATCGACGCTGTCCTGCAATAGATCCCGCAACTCATCGAACAATTTGCGCATGCTCTGCTTCATGCCATAGGTGGTCAGGCTTTTGGACATTTCATGCTTGGTGTTTCTGATGATTTCATCGATTCTTTCCTTGGCCATGGAATCGATCAGCATCTTCGCCTGTACGGTAAACACCCGCCTGCTGGCCTGGAAATTTTCCACATTGGCCATATAGGCATTTTGCCGGTCGTGGGTTTCCGCCATCAATTTACCGGTCATTTCCTGGTTTTCGAAATCCACTTTCTTGAATTCTTCCAGCTGCTGAATGGCATTTCTCAGCTTGGTATCGGTCAGATTCAACGACTCACTGACCAGAAAACCGATATCGCGCCTGATGGTCTCCAGCAGGATATTTCGGCGTTGCTTGAGAATATCGTCCGACAAATAGTTTTCCAGCGCCGACAGACGGCTCTTGTCCAGCAACTCCGCGTCCGACTTGACCTTGGCCAGCAGCGCCTGTTTGGCGGAAACCGGAAAGATCGCCGCCTGTTCGATGCCCAGGGTCTTTGCGGAAATCTCGATCTGTGACTTGATCGCGTCTTCATAACCGCTCTCGCCGGAAAGATCGTCCCACATGGCATCGATCTTGTTCATCACCACGGCGAGACCCTGCTTGTTGGTTCCCCGGGCATGACAGACATGGTTGCGCCACATTTCCAGGTCGCTCTTGGTGACGCCGGTATCGGCAGCCAAAACGAAAATGATAGCCTGAGCGCTGGGCAGCATGCTCAACGTCAATTCCGGCTCCGAACCCAAAGCATTCAACCCCGGGGTATCCAGAATGGCCAGGCCTTCCTTCAGCAGCGGATGTGGAAAGCTGATCAAGGCATGACGCCAACAGGGTATTTCAACTTTTTCGGGATCGACGATGCCCTGTTCTGCGGCCTCCTGCTCATTGAACAACCCCAGCTTGTCGGCGACTTCCCTGCTGACTTCCTTGACGGCGACCAGCTCCTTGAAAGCCTCCTGCATCTGCGTCGGCGAGTTGCAGTCCAGATCGATCTGGGTCCAGCGGTCCGGTTTCTGTTTGTATTCGATCAGCGAGATATCTTCCAGCCTGCTCTCGATATTCAGCAGCCGGATATAGCTGCCACCGGCTTCGTCATGAAACAGCTCCGTTGGACACATGGTCGTGCGGCCCGGGGAAGAAGGCAGCAACCTGACGCCGGTCTCGGCAAAGAACAGCGAATTGATCAGTTCGGTTTTACCGCGCGAGAACTCGGCGGCAAATGCGAGTGTCACCCGGTCCGACTTCAGCCCTTCCAGAATATTCAGGATCGTGTCCGTGCTATGAGGATCGGTCAGGCCATAGCGTTGACGTCATTCCTGATACATGTCGACCGCCTGTATCAATTGTGTACGCCACTTCGAATATTCGTGCAGCTGTTCTTTAAATTCCAGATTCCGCATAGTTAGCCCATCGTAACTGACAATACTCTAAAAAAGGTTGCGCTCAATCAACTCACAATTTGTAAAAATAACTAGAGTTTAGAGTTTCAGAGGAGAAAAACCACTAAAAATCTCAAAAAATAGTTGACATAGCAAGGATCATAGCGTTGCCGCGCCTTGCATGCCTTCATTTGAAAATTTAAAGAAAGGCA
>JANEMG010000449.1 GCA_024511045.1 Gammaproteobacteria bacterium
ACGCCGGCATAAAGTGAATGGACGTACCAGTTTTGCCTTTTCCGATGTTCGACGCATTATCGCCGAAGCGGCTTTGGATGAGAATTTTGCCAGGGTTTGCCCCAAACCCGGCAATCCCCCGGAAATTCTCTGGTCACTGTGCTGCTGCGCATGGTGGCTTGAATAATTTCTGGGAAACTTCAGATGTTGATATAAAACCTGGAAAATACCTTGCCCTGCGACTCCAGCGCATCCGACAGATTTTTCCCGCTTTTCACCTGCTCCAGGATGTCGCTGACGACCAGATTCAGGTTGCTGTTTTCCCCGGACAGATCCATCAATACCCGCAGCGCCCTGTCCAATGGCAAGCCTGCCTGCAGCAGCGTCGCCAATTCCCGGGAGAACAGCAGGACTTCCTTTTGCTTCAGATGAAACTTCTCCTTCGGCGATGCCTTGATGCCCCAGAAGGACTGTGTCTGCAGGGAAACCTTGATGGGCATATAGCCTTCCGTCTACAGCTGTCTGACCAGCATCTGCTCGCTGTCGGCAGTCCGCCGGTCTTCGACGATATTGCCCGCTCTGTCCAGTGCTTTGAAATTATATTCCGGCATGCTCTCAATCCGTGGTCACGCGCATCACTTCCTGAATGGTCGTCAGGCCCTGCAGCGCCTTGTGGAAACCGTCTTCGTACATGGGCGTCATTTTTTCATCGATGGCGGCCTGCAGCAGCACATCCGCGTCGGCATGACTCATCACCAGTTTGCGCAGCGTCTCGGTCATGACCATGAATTCCATAATGATCAGGCGCCCTTTGTAGCCGATGCTTTCACACTCGTTGCAGCCAATGGGCTCATAGAGAACCACCGGCCCGTCGGGCACATATTTGCGCAATTCCAGTTCCTCTATCAACTCCGGCGGGGCCAGATAGGATTCACGGCAATGCTCACAGAGCCTGCGCACCAGCCTCTGCGCCATAATCCCGTTGACCGTCGAGGTCAGCAGATAATCCTCCAGTCCCATGTCCATGAGCCGGGCGATTCCGCCAACGGCATCGTTGGTATGCAGCGTCGACAGCACCAGGTGCCCGGTCAGTGCCGACTGCACGGCAATTCTTGCCGTTTCCACATCGCGCATCTCGCCGATCATGATGACATCGGGGTCCTGTCTGACGATGGACCGCAATGCGGCGGCGAAGTCCAGACCGATTTTTGGCATGGCCTGGACCTGATTGATGCCTTCCAGCTGGTACTCGACGGGATCCTCGACGGTGATTATCTTGCGTTCCGTGGTGTTCAGCCTGTTGAGTGCCGCATAGAGCGTCGTGGTCTTGCCGCTGCCCGTAGGCCCTGTGATCAGAATGATGCCGTGGGGCAGATCCAGGATTTCCAGGAATTGAGCGAGATCCTTTTTCGCAAAGCCCAGTTTTTCAAAATCCAGGACCACGCTTTCCTTGTCCAGAATACGGATGACGATACTTTCCCCATACATCGTCGGGATCGTCGAAACGCGAAGATCCAGATCTTTTCTATGCACCTGGATTTTTATACGGCCATCCTGCGGCAGGCGCCGTTCGGCGATATTCATTTTCGCCATGATCTTGATGCGGGAGATGACCGCGGCAGTCGAGGTAACCGGCGGCGCCTCCATGTCCTGCAAAACGCCATCGACACGCAGCCTGATTTTCAGCTGTTGTTCGAATGGCTCGATATGAATATCCGAGGCCCGGTATTCCACTGCCTGCTGCATGATCAGATTGACGATGCGAATGACCGGCGCCTCACTGGCCAGGTCTTTCAGCTGCTCGATATCGTCGTCCGATACATCGTCCACCTCCATGTCGTCAATAATCTGCCCCATCAGGGATTTTCCCGAACCAAACTGCTTGTCCAGCGCCGCATCGATTTCCGACAACACGCCGATGCGAACATTGACCTCCTTCTTTACAGCAAGGCGCAGGGCATCGACCGCAAAAGTATCGCCGGGATCAGCGACGGCGACAACCAGATCTTCGACATTGTCCTCCAATACCACGAGCCGGTATTC
>JANEMG010000150.1 GCA_024511045.1 Gammaproteobacteria bacterium
ATAGAAACATATCACATATTAACAAATGCTTACGGCATTTTCTGGTGCTACTGTTTTGCTAAATTATGATTTGCCAACGGTATATATGCGTTGGAAAATAATAATTTTGTATTCAACCTCATATATGCAATTCAAAATTGGTGCTGCTCTCTCGTCGGGATGACAAGAATTAAAGGATTTCAGCAAAGCTGATGGTCATACGTAATCAGGAATACTTTAAACGCTGCTGATCAAGGTTTGTTCGACGCGGTGATTTCCCGATACCTGAGCATTTCTTTTTCCGCACCGGTCAGCCTCCCCTGCTGCTTCAGCAGCTGCGAAAAATGCAAATGGTAACCTGCCGAGGGCAGCTGTTTCAGGTATTCCGGCAATGCAGAAAGATAATAGCGATCATCCTTCTGCAACAGCGTTGCCATCAGTTCGATGAGTTCGTCACCTGCCAGCCAATGCTGCTTTTCCGCCTTGATGCGCCGTTGCGTGACAGGTGACAGAAATTCGATAACCGGATGGTCGTCGCTATTGATGGGAAATTCTGCCAATTGCCCGCGCAAGGGTTCCAGACTGCCGACATAGTAAGCCAGCAAAGGCACCCCCGCCTCTTCACCCGACTGCCGGAGTATACCGGCCTGCCTGGACAATGGCTTTTTGCTCCTGTGCCCCAGCAAGCCGACGATCGGCTTCAATGCAGAAAAATTCCCCCGCCATACCGTAATCTGCGGAAAGACTTCCTGCATCGTGCGCATGACGATGAACATCTCGGATTTGGACAGCTGGTAGGCCGGCAGCCATTGCATGAACAGCCCCCCCTCCTCGAGCCGCTGGAAAACCGTCCGGTAGTGTTCCAGGGAATACAGATTGCCAGTACCCGCCTTCCAGGGCACGAAAAGATCGCTGATGATCACATCGTAGGATTCCCGGGTGCCTCGCAGATAATTTCTGCCATCTTCGTTGATCACCCGGGCCCTCGGGTCATAGAAGAGGTCGTTGTTGTAACGCCCGAAATATTGCGCCGATGCCTCGATCACCTCCGGCAGCAACTCCGTGACCACCAGCTTTTCGATGGGTAGTGACAGCGTCGCTCCTGCGCTGATGCCGGTTCCCAGGCCCAGCACATAGACAGACCGGGGGTTGTCATGCAGCAACAGCGGCAGGCGCCCCTGGAATTGCTCCAGTCGGTAGGAACCGGTACCGCCCAACGTATAATAGTTGTCGACCTTGATCTTCAGTTGCTCTCCGCGCCGAATCACGGCAACGGTGCCAGCACTGCCCTCCCAGACCTGCAGCAGGCTTTCCTCATCGACCACCGGATCCACCTTGACGACCGGCAACCTGCCGGTATCCAGCAAGGATACCAGCAGCAGGATCATCGCCGCCGGAATGTAAGCCGCACGGACATCATGCCGGCGACTGCGATCCAGCCACAACCAGGCGGCCAACACATAGAGTATCGCCATCAGTCGTATGCCGGACCACAGGCCAATAAAATCGAGAATGAAAAACCCTGCCAGCAACGCACCGGTAATGGCCCCAACGGTATTGATCGCCACCAGATGACCAACGGCTCTGCCGGCAACCAGAGCGGATCTTTCACTGAGCTTGAGCAAAAAGGGAAACACGCTGCCCAGCAGAAAAAGTGGCGGCCCCATCACCAGCAAGGCCTGCAGCATGACCTTGGCAACATAGTCGCGCCAATCTTCATTGCCGCCGATATAGTGCAGGTTGTCACTGAGCCAGATGAACTCGAAGGGCGTCAGCGCCACCAGCAAGCCGCCGCCCAGAAGCAGGATGAACATGCTCGAAACGGGGTCCAGACGGAAATGCATCAGACGATTGGCCAGCATGCTGCCCAAAGACATACTGAACAGGAACATCATCAGGATTATGGCATAGGTATACACTGAATTTTGCAGCACCTGGGCAAACATCCGTCCCCAAAGCACCTGCAGCGACAGCATCGCCATTCCCGACAGAAAAGCCAGCACCTGCAGCGACATAAAGCCCCTAGTAGTTCTGGATTTTACTTCCTCGACGGCAGCATGGGCCGGCAGCTCTCGTGCTGTGGCAATGGCAACAACGGCGATCAGCAGGGTCGCAGCCATGACACCCAGATAGCTGCTGTTGAAACCCAGCAGCGGTGGCAGAACAAAGCCGGCCAGGAAGACACCGGCAACAGCTCCCAGGGTATTGACCGCGTACAGCAGGGAAACTTTCTTTCCCAGCTGTTTTGCCTGCCTGACGACGGCATGACTGACCACAGGCAGGGTGCCTCCCATGAAATAGGCGGGAGGAAATAAAATGCCCAGAGACAAAAGGAATTTTACAGCCATGAACAGAACCCGGTTATCGCCAAACAGCGCAAACAGGTAAGGATACAGCCAGGCATAGCCATCCAGGATCAAAAAATAGCCGCCCGCACAGACGGCCACGCACAGCTCCAGAATCCCGTATAGCTGCAGTGGTTTGGCATGCCTTTGCACACGCCGGCCCCAATGATAGCTACCAACCGCCAGACCCAGGAAGAATGCGGCGAGGGTCGTCGCCATGGCATGGCTGGCATTGCCGAACAGCAGTCCCAGCTCTTTCATCCATAAAAGCTCATAGACCAGGGCCGTTGCCCCGGTCAGGAAAAACAGCAGGTGCAGCAACAGGAAATTTCTGTTCATCGGCTATCGTGGTTGTTCAGGATGGCAGTGGAAATACTTGGCAGGGCAAGATGCAATAGCGGATATACCCCCTTCACCGCCAGCCAGGGGCATCGCAATCCGCCCTGCGCCCCAGCCCCGGGAGTCCTTTCATCGGATCGTCCAGACCTCAAGGCAAGAGAAACAGTGTCGCCAGCCCCAGGAAACTCATGAATCCCACGACATCGGTAACCGTGGTCAATATGACGGCCCCGGACAGGGCCGGATCGATGCCCATGCGCTGCAGGGTCAATGGAATGACGATACCTGCCATTGCCGCAACGATCAGATTGATCACCACCGCCGCCGCGATGACCATGCCGATACCCGGATCGTCGAACCAGTTCCAGGCCAGCGTGGCAACCACTACCGCCCAGAGCACGCCATTGATGATGCCGATCGACAATTCCTTGCGTTTCAGCCATTCGATATTGGACGCGGAAATCTGATTCAGCGCCAGTCCACGTATGGTCAGTGTCAGGGTCTGGCTGCCGGCAATGCCGCCCATGCTGGCCACGATGGGCATCAACACGGCAAGAGCGACGATTTGATCCAGGGCGCCTTCAAAAAGGCCGATGACCCAGGAGGCCAGGAAAGCAGTCATCAGATTGATGCCCAGCCAGATGTTGCGCTTGTAGGTACTGCGCAGCACCGGGGAAAACAGATCCTCGTCGTCATCCAGTCCCGCGCTGCTCAGTACCGCATGGTCGGCCTCCTCCCGGAAAATCTCGAACGCGGTTTCATAGGTGATCCTGCCCAGCAGCTTGCCATCCTCGACAACCGCCAAGGAGGCCAGCGCAAAGCGTTCAAAAAGCTGGGCGACTTCATGGGCGCTGGTCGATGCCTGGATCTGTATGTCGTCCTTTTCCATGACATCCCTGACCAGGGTATCGGGATCGTTGCCAAGCAGGGCTTCGACAGGCAGCTTGCCCATATAATTCCCGTCCCGGTCGACGACGAACAGGCCATCACCATATTTTGGCAGGTCCTTTTTGCGCCGCAGGTAGCGCAGCACCACATCCAGACTGATATCCCCCCGCACCGAGACCAGCTCATGACTCATCAAACGCCCGGCAGTGTCTTCTTCGAAAGACAGGCTGGTTTCAAGCTTCGCCCGGACGGCGTTATCCAGTGATTCTTCGATGGCGGTCCGCAGATCAGTGGGCAAATCGACGATGACCTCGGCCAGATCCTCGACATCCATTTCCGATGCCGCGGAAACCAGCTCGTTCCTGTCCATTTCGCTGATCAGGACATCCCGCACCTCTTCCTGAACTTCAGACAGCACATCGGCATCCAGCTGATCGGGGGTATGCTCCCAAAGTACGCTACGCTCCTTGGGCGGCAGGGACTCGAGAAGGTCGCTCAGTTCGGCGGCATGCATCGCTGCCGTAATGTCTTTAAGTGCCTGAAAATCCTGCTCTTCAATGGCCTGAAAAACCTGTTCGCGTACTGTCTCATCCTCAGCCAGCTGTACCGATTCCTGCATAATTGTCCCCCTGCTGTATGAATAGATTGCCAATTGCAAAACATTCCACGAGCGAATGTTTTGCAGGTGCGTGCAGACCCGATGAAATGATAGCATAGTTGTTTTCTGATTCGGGGAATGCCGGCCGCAACAACATGACTAATGATTCAGCATCGACAAAACGCCTATCCTTACCCGTTTCCACAGCGTGTCCCATGCCCTCCAGAAACGGGAGATCTGCGCCGCCACTTGCTCATTACGTCATTGCAAACCGTGCTCCGCTGCCGCAACAAAGCCGATGCCCAAACCTGAAAAACTGCTAATCAACGGCCAAAAGATCAAGCCTGGCTGCGCCATCAGGATCGATCTGCCGCTGCCGCCGTTGTATTGCGGCGCGCAACTGACCATGCCGGTGCATGTCCTGCACGGCAAAAAACCCGGGCCGCGCCTGTTCATCAGTGCGGCGGTCCACGGCGATGAACTGAATGGTATGGAAATCATCCGCAGACTGATGCTGCTGCCCGCATTGAAAGACCTGCACGGTACATTGCTGGCCATTCCCATGGTCAACGTCTATGGCGTGCTAGAAAAATCCCGCTACCTGCCGGACCGACGCGATTTGAACCGCTGTTTCCCGGGTTCCCCGGAAGGCTCCCAGGCCGCGCGCCTGGCCGATTTGTTCATGACCGAAATCGTCGGCAAGTGCAGCCACGGTATCGATCTGCATACAGCAGCGGTGCATCGCAGCAATCTGCCGCAAATACGCGCCGACCTGGATGATGCGGAAACCCTGGCGATGGCGCGGGCTTTCAATGCACCGTTGCTGCTCAATGCCAAACCGCGCGGCGGCTCGTTGCGCAAATCCGCTGCGGAGAAAGGTACGACGATGCTCCTCTACGAAGCTGGAGAGGCGCTGCGCTTCGATAAACACAGCATTCTTGCCGGCGTCCAGGGCATTCTTGGCGTGCTGCAGCAACTGGACATGCTGCCTGGTCGACAACACGTTGCAAAACAAACGGGAAAGCCACCCATGGCCCATGCCAGCACCTGGCTCAGGGCACCGGTCAGCGGTATTTTCCGCAGTGTCGCGACATTGGGAGAGCGCATTGAACGCGATGCTGCCATTGGCAGCATCAGCGATCCATCGACAACGGCCGAGACGCAAATACATGCGCCTTTTTCCGGCCTGATCATTGGCCGCAGTGAAATGCCGCTGGTGTACGAGGGGGAAGCGCTGTATCACATTGCCCGGCTGGAGGAGTGACTGCAGGCATGCAAACCCCGAGGCCGGAAAAAACGCCCGGGGCATGCCAACATCAGGAGAGATCTTGAAGACCTGCACATCGCTGCGGCAGCGAGGATTTCTCCCGTTGCTGAAGATGCTATACAACAAAACGTACACCGCACTGCAATTAAATTTGACAATATGCCCAATAGACCTATAATGACTGCAGCTAGAAAATATGATTTACCTTTAAGTTTTCCAATGTCGATGTTTCTCCTGTAGTTTCTCGTCCTGATCTTCAAGTAATTCCACATTATCTGCTACACCGGCCTTGCCAAGCCAAGGCTACATTCGTTACCAATTTTATTTTTATAGGACTCTATTATGTCTACAGTATCTACCGGCATCGTCAAATGGTTCAACGCGGACAAAGGTTTCGGTTTTATCGAACAGAAACAAGGCCCCGATGTTTTCGTACATTTCAGAAACATCCTGAGCGCCAACGACGGCTTCAGAACCCTCGATGAAGGCCAGGAAGTGCAGTTCAAGGTCGCCAATGGCCCCAAAGGACTGCAAGCCGAAGAAGTCACCGTCATCTAAAGACGGAGCAAAACCCGTCACGCCCCGCCAAGGGGCGTGACATCCTGATTACCCCTCACCACGCTGTTTCCCTGAACGCCAGTAACCTGCCGGCATTCAGCACATTCCCCACCAACCAATATCAAATTCAGGCCGGCTCCATACCGATCTGCGCCGCCAATGACGCATTGTACAGCGCCGCAAGCAGATTCGCCTGATAGACCATCCCCGCCAAGCGATTGTCCGCGTCGACAATGGGAATCTGCCGATGACCATGGATCGACATCAACGAATGTCGGGTGCCATGTGATTATATTCCAAAAAGGAGCTATCCTTTGTTCCGAACCCGCCAGATATTGAACGACTGGCTCACGCAAAACCTGGAGGAAGCATAACGCCATGGTTATCCATCCA
>JANEMG010000450.1 GCA_024511045.1 Gammaproteobacteria bacterium
GGTCTGTGGAGGAAGTGTCTTTGGCAGGGATGCCAAAGTCAAGCCTGCAGGGATGTATTCACGGCGTCTTCCGGAACAGACTACCCATAGGGGCCCGCGTAGTTACCAGCGCTCAAGATTTCTCCCGCTGGTGCAGCACCTATTTTGTATCAATACCCATGCTTGTAAATATCAGCATAATATTCAATTTCTTATAAACACATGTATGCATCAAGGGAAAATAAGTGCTGCACTGGTCGAAATGCCAATGATGACTTGGCATTGCTGGTACGCGAAATTTCCGTGCAGGCCCCGCTGTAGCCGGAAAAGCTTTGCGCATCCGGCGAGTGGTTGTCTTCCGGCCTCTATTTGAAATGATGCCCCGGGCAGCTATGATTTCTCAGGCTGATGATGGGCCATTGGACCTTTTTTGCAACTTTCTGCAACTGGGTGTCGGGATCCACGGCCACCGGGTGCGTCACCAGTTTCAACAGCGGCAGGTCATTGTGGGAATCACTGTAGAACCAGCTGTCGTTCAGATTCCGCCCCGTGTCCTGCAGCCATTGCCGAAGCTGTTTCACTTTACCCTGCTGAAAACAGGGTTCGCCAATAAAATTTCCGGTATAGCGTCCATCCTTGAATTCCGGTCTGGTGGCCAGCAGGTTGTCGATGCCATAGAGCTGTACGATGGGTTCGGTGACAAAGCGGTTGGTGGCGGTGATCACCAGCAGCGTGTCGCCTCGGTCCCGGTGTTTGTCTACCAGTTCCTGGGCAGGCTTGAGCAGCAGCGGTTCGATGATTTCCCGGATGAATTGCGCGCGCCATTGCAAAAGTTGCTGCGCATCGTTGTCTGCCAGTGGTCGCAGGGAAAAGCGGAGAAAAGCGGCAATGTCCAGCGTGCCTTGCTTGTAGTCCTGATAGAATCTGGCATTGG
This sequence comes from Gammaproteobacteria bacterium, assembly GCA_024511045.1. Taxonomy (GTDB): domain Bacteria; phylum Pseudomonadota; class Gammaproteobacteria; order Methylococcales; family Methylomonadaceae; genus JANEMG01. The sequence goes on from JANEMG010000450.1 coordinate 914, forward strand.
CCTGTTCATAGTAATCCCTGTCGACGATGCCCTGGTCGACGAGAAACTGCCCCCATAGGTAGTCACTGTCATCGGCAATCAGGGTGTTGTCCAGATCGAAAATCGCTAAACTCATAATTGGAACCTGTTCAATGGCTGCATTCTGCAGAATACTTTTCTAAAACCCCTCGCTCCGGCCTTCTCCAAAAGTCAAGGGAGCAGTGCCAAATGTTGTGTGTCACATGATTTCGGGATCGACGCTGATCACGTCATCGCAGGCTGGCTGCCGTGACGGAGGTTTTGTCCTGTTGGAGTAAAAGAATGGAGACGCTATGGCATCTTCACGCATTTTGTGGAACAATATCGGCAAGAATGATTGATGCTTCTCCAGCCGGGATTCTACCACTGTCAGCAGAAAAATAAATGCACCGGGGCAAATCCGGATGATCTGTTTTGTCGACTCCCGGACAAAATGAAAAGAGGAGCGGGATCACTGGCCTGCAATGCAGGCCGCAGGGTCAAGAATTTCCAAGCAGGTTGCAACATGATTGATTCAAAAGGGTACCGTCCCAATGTCGGTATCATCCTTTGCAATGATGATGGCCGTTTATTTTGGGCAAAACGCACAGGGATGAATTCCTGGCAGTTTCCGCAGGGTGGCATTCATCCGGACGAGACGCCTGAAGCGGCGATGTATCGGGAGTTGTGGGAGGAAACCGGGCTGCACGCCGAGGATGTACAGCTGATCGGCAGAACCCGTTACTGGCTGCGCTATAAGCTGCCCGATCGCTATATCCGCAGAAAATCCATGCCCTTGTGTATCGGGCAGAAGCAGATCTGGTTCATTTTGCGTCTGGTGAGCAAGGAATCCAATGTACGCTTCGACTGCGGGGAAAAGCCCGAATTCGATCACTGGCGTTGGGTCGATTACTGGGAGCCGATCAAGCACGTCGTCTACTTCAAACGCAAGGTGTACCGCCGGGCGATGACCGAACTGGGCGAGATGCTGATACCTGAATCAGTGCCGATCAGCGCCGAAGGGTATCTTGCCAACTAAAGTTTCGGAGTTCAGAAAAACAGAATAACTTGTTGATTGTAAATAAATAGTGCGCTCTAAAGAGGTATAATA
>JANEMG010000151.1 GCA_024511045.1 Gammaproteobacteria bacterium
GCCTTACCCCTGCAGCAGCGTCATGACATTCTGATTGGTTGCATTCGCCTGGGCCAGCATGGAAAGCCCCGCCTGCTGCAAGATCTGGTTCCTGGCCAGATTGGCGGATTCCTTGGCGAAATCGGCATCCTGTATCCGTGAGCGTGATGCGGAGATATTTTGGGAGACGTTTTCCAGATTGGCAATGGTCGCACTGAAACGATTCTGCAGCGCTCCAAGATTCGCCCTGACATCCGAAATAAAGGACAAGGCGCCATCGATGATATTCAGGGCCTTGTTCGAACCGATCTGTGTCGAGACATCGACCGTAGAGACAGACTACAGGGTAGAGGCATCGGGTGTTGCCGCCGCCACGATGGTAGTGTCGGAACCACCAACGGTAAAGCCCTTTGCCGAATAGAAGGAGACATTGCCGCCGGCTGTAATCGTAGCATTTGTCGCCAACGCCTGTGGTGTGCCTCCCGATGCCGTCTCGCCATCCGCCTTCAGCCCGTCGAGCGCCAAACCTGCCGGACCGGATGCGTTGGTCAGTTTGATGTCCTCGCCAGAGGCATGGACCAGAGTAATGGATGCCTTGTCGTCCGCCAGCTGCGCGGTAATGCCCGTCTGCCCGGATACGGCATTGATCGCCTGCGCCAGCTCCGTATAATCCGTCGTGTTGATGTTCGCAGAGACCGTGACCGGCGTAGTGTTGGACCCCTGCAGATCGAAGGCTACCGGTCCGTCGGCGGATGCGCTGGCCAGCTTGGCGTAGCTGATGGCCTGGGCAGTGACACCCGTTTTATCGGTCTGGGTATTGACCGCCGCGGCGACATCCATCGCTGAAGCACCCGTTGAAAAATTGGCCGTCCCGGTGCCCAGGGAGCCCTTGATGGTCAGGGATGTCGAGGTGTTCAGGTTGGTGCCGGCATTGGTCGCCTGGTTGATGACGCCCGTTTGCAGTACCTCGTAGGTGCCGAAATCCGCGACCTTCGTACTGCCGATGCTCATATTGATGGTCTGGTTGGCATTGGCACCGACCTGGAAGTTCGCCGATGACAAATTGCCGTCCAGGAGGTTTTTGCCATTGAAACTGGTGGTGGTGGCGATTCGGTCCAGTTCCGATATCAACTGGTTGACTTCTTTCTGGATATTTGCTCTGTCGAAGCCGCTGTTGGTATCGTTGGCGGACTGTACGAACAGTTCGCGCATGCGTTGCAGGATATTGGTGGTTTCCCGCAATGCGCCTTCTGCAACCTGGGACAATGAAATACCGTCGTTGGCGTTCCTGACCGCCTGGTCCAGTCCCCTGACCTGGGCGGTCATTCTGTCGGCAATCGCCAGTCCGGCCGCATCGTCCTTGGCGCTGTTGATGCGCAGACCGGAGGCCAGTCTTTCCATGGCCGTCTGCTGGCCGAGTTGTGATCTGTTCAACTGCCGCTGGGCGTTGAGTGAACTGACATTGGTATTGATAATCTGTGGCATGGTGTATCTCCTGCTTTTCTAACTTGTACACATAGCGAAATTCAGGGTTTCAAACTCGTTCTGACGTTTTATACGACAGAAGACATTGGCGAACGTCGCTATACCAGGGTTATAGAACTCACAAATTCACTAGCCAGTATCATGCCATAACCAAACAACACATTTACTATCAATATGTTATAAATTCCAACACATTCGCAAGCCAAGATGCGGCAATTTTCCAGCACCTGCAGGGGAAGGTTTTTGCCGTCTTCACAGCTGTGCTTGCCGACTTTGCGGCAATCGACATGGAAATCGCGGCTGAAGCCGCTCCTACAATTATCCCTGCAAATAATCCGCCACGACATCCCAGATCGGCCGACCACTTGCGGCAGCGCCGACCGCGGCCCAGCCCGCCACCTTGTACCGTTTTCCCGCATCGAGCAATTCCCCGCCTGGCAGACGCAGTTCGAAAATACGCCGGCCGAAGGGCGCATCCGGATGGCAGCGGAAGGTCATGCCGCCCACCCGGACCATGTCGCCGCCCTGCCGGTAATAGGGGTCCGGGTGGAACAGATTGTCGGCGACGTCCTCCAGGATGGCATGCAGTTCCCGGCCGCTGATGGCCCGCGTGTAGGTTTCCGGATAGGTGATCGCGGTCTGGTTCATGACCTCTTCCAGGGTGATGGTCTGCCCCGGCAGCAGCGTCGTGCCCCAGCGGAACCCAGGGGACAGGGCGATCTGCGCATCGTTGACCTTCAATTGAGCATCCAGCAGCAGCTGGTCGAAACTGCCTTGAAAGGTATCACGCCGGTACAGCAGGCGGTCGGCAATCTCCAGGGGCTGCTGTAGTTTTTTCAGGTAAGGTTTACGGACGGCGTCGATCAGATCCTGCATTTCCGGATCGGCCGGCAGCAGGTTGGCGAACACCGGCAGCAGATGGTAGCGGCAATCCCGCATGCGTCCTGCCTCGATCTGCAGATCCACGACCGCCAGAAATTTGCCGTTGCTGCCGGCATTGCTCACCCAGGTTCTGCCGCCGGCATTCCTGACGATACGGGGTTCCGGGATGGCGTCGTGGCTATGGCCGCCCAGGATGATGTCGATGCCGGAAACCCGCGAAGCCAGCTTCAGGTCCACATCCATGCCGTTGTGCGAAAGCAGTACCACGACATCGGCCAGCCGGCGTTCCCTGATATCGTTTACCAGTTGCTGCAGGCGCTGCTGCTGAATGCCGAACTGCCAGTCGGGAATAAAACGCCGGGGGTTGGCGATGGGTGTGTAGGGAAAGGCCTGGCCGATCAGCGCAATACGCGCATTGTCCATTTCCCGGATGACATAGGGTTTGAAGACCCTGTCGTTTTCGCTGTCACGCTCGAAGCGAGCCTCTTCGCTCAGGGTGACATTCTGGGCGATGAATTCGCCGCTGAACCGGGCGATGTTGGCCAGTACCTGCTCGCTGCCGTAGGTGAATTCCCAATGCCCCGTCATTATATTGACGCCCAACTGATTGCAGGCGGAAAGCATGTCCTGCCCCTTGGTCCACAGCGCCGTCGCCGAGCCCTGCCAGCTGTCGCCGCCATCCAGCAGCAGGGTATTTCCCGCGCCCCTTGAATCCCGGAGCCGTTTGACCAGGGTCGCCAGATGGGCAAAGCCGCCCATTTTGCCGAATTGCCGCGCCAGTTCCGGAAAATCCACGCTGCTGAAGGCATAGGCTTTCAGGCTGCGGGGTTCGATGCCATAATATTTCAGAAAAGACTTCCCGGTCAAGTGCGGCGGCTGCCCACGTTCACTGCCGACGCCGATATTGACACCGGGTTCCCGGTAATAGACCGGCTGCAGCTGCGCGTGGCAGTCGGTGAAATGCAGCAGCGTGGCGTTGCCGAATTCAGGCAGGCTGTAGATATCCTCGGGTAACCTGGAAAAGGCCAGCAGTGTACCCGAAGATACGCCCAGCAGGGTCAAATACTGTAGAGAGCGGCGTCTTTGCATGCGTTGTTCCACGGTAAACAGTGGCTGATACGTCTTCCACAGCGATTATACGCTGCCGCATCGGCTTGCCCAGCATTGGTAAGCCGAAACCCGGCAATGTACTGCCATTGTCATCCCCATTATAATCCTTGTCATCCCAACGGCAGCGCAGCACCTGTTTTGAATTGCCTATAGAGAGGTTGAATCCGCCTTTTTTTCAAATCCAGGTAAAACAATTGTTCCTCTAAAAAGAGAACAGGTGCTGTACAAGGAGGAATCTTGAACGTTGCTCCATTGCGATGTCGCTCAGGATTTCTCCGTCATCGAAATGAAAGGGTATGCGGTTGAAATGACAGTATTGCAATGGAAATGGCAGTAAAATAACGGTGACCACCTGGCAGGCTATAGAAAAGGTTACGCCCATGAATGAATCCACTTCGCTGCAGATAACCGGGTACCGGCAATTGAAGCGGCTGCGCACGGCCCTGGCAATCCTGCAGGGCACGAAATTATTGTCCATCCTGAAACAGGAAGCGGAAGCGACCGTCTCCCATGACCAGAGCAAGCGCGTCACCTATCTGACCATGCTGTTTTCCCGGATCCACCGGGTATTGTTTCAAGACTGGATGCATCAGGCGACGATCAGCCATCGCCCGGGAACCATGACCAGCGCCGACAAACGCCAGCGCTTCCGCAAGAACATCGCCCGGCTGGTACTGGATGACGACAGCAACCGGGACAACGCCATCTTCGACAACAACGGTTTCGTCATCGGCACAGCCGATATTGCCGCACGTCTGGCAAAGTTCTATGTGCAGATGCGCGCAGTCCGTCCCTTTGCCTATGGCAACCGCATCACCCTGGATTTCTTCATGACCATGCTCGGCAACCTGCCGGCATTCAGGGGCGTCTATCAGCAAGGCATCGATTTCCGCCGCCTCGACGGCAACGATGCCCTCTGCCTGCACGACCCCGAAAGCAGCCTGGCGGCGATTACCACTGCCTTCCAGCATGCCCTGGACGCGACACGCGGCAAAAACCTGCCCAACCCGGCCAATGGCTATGGCAAATGGCCGGAAAACAAGAAATTCGTCTCCGGCATTCCCTTTCTGTCCCATACCACAAGCGACGGCATCGAATGCCTGGTCTCGGTCAACGGCGGCCTGGTGCCGCTGTACAGCATCCAGGAAGAGCTGTTTCTCGCGGGCAAGCACCTGGCCGATTAGCCGTTGAGCGCGACAGAAAATATCATTGGCTACCTGCCCGGCACGGCGCATCTGCGCACCGACGATAAAAAAACCATCGACGGCATACCCATCGGCAGGAATGGCGCTGCCCCCCTGTTCTGCCTGGACATCAACATGCTCACCGGCCTGCGTTCTCCCAGCCACATGGAACTGCTGGCGCTGATCAGGCAGTGCGCCGGGGAACAGAGCACGATTTTCGCGCTGGCGGGCAATGCCGCCCTGAAAGAGCGGCTCTTGCATGCGGCCAGCGACGACATCCGTCTGCAGCGCACCGTGGAAATCGCCTATGCCAGACTGGCGGTAATGAACGGCAAACTGCATGCCGCCCTGGACGAGTTGTTCCGGGGGAAAATTGCCGATCCCCAACCGAAACTGTTCATGGCCATGGGCGGCGCAGGTTCCGGCAAAAGCGCGGTGGAGGAAATCGCCCGGGCGCAGTGCGGGGACAATTTCGTCATCGCCTCGCTGGACGAATTCCGCAAACAGAGCGATCTCTACCAGGTTTTGACCGCCGCCAATCATCACAGCGACGACTATGTCTATGTGGAACCCTTCGCCAACCGGCTGCGCAACCTGGTCGCCGAGCGTGCCCGGCAGACGGGAATCAACCTGCTTTTCGACGGCACCGGAATTCCCTACCAGCCCCGCTATGCCGGCATCGTCCGGCAATTCAGGGAGGCCGGCTTCCATACACAGATCACCGCCGTGGATGCATTCCTGATCGATCCCGGCGCAGCGACCGAAAAGGGCGAACCGCTTTCAGCCGTGATCGCCCGGGTCAAGGACCGCTACTGGCAGACCGGCCGCGCCCTGCCCTGGGTGGTCACGATAGACAAGCACATCCGTGCCCCGGTGTCGTTTCTGGACGCCCTGGAAGATCGTTTTCTGAACAAGATCGCACTGTTCGCCAACGATCGCGGGAAAGACCAGCACTACCTGGTTGCAGAGAGCTTCAACTGTCCGGACCGTGAAGTGCAGCGTTGCAAGCGCATCAGAAAGCGGGCACCCTGGCCGAATACCTGCAGTCCCTGAGCCGGGGACATGACGATTCGTTCATACGACAGATCGCCGCCGGAGCGCCATCGATGATCGAAACCCTGCTCGCCAGAAACCCCGCCTGCAAGGAAACCAACGTCGCCTATCAGATCTACAGCCACGACGCCGGCAAACGGGTGCTGGTCATCTACAACACCCGGCGCATGGTCGGCTTTCTGGAAAAAAGGCAATTGAACCAGCACGCCTCCGATCCACAGGGATTGCTGTACAAACCGGCGCTGCTGGCCTTTCATGTCGACCCGGACAATGCACGACCCTGGCTGACCCGGCTGCAGTCGCCCGACCAGGATTAGGCACTGCGTTTCATGACCAAGCGTGTCACTGCACGGGTTCCCGCACGAAGCAGCGGAATCCTGAAAACCGCCTGTCCACACTTGGTTCCCGCCAGAGTATGGCAGGCATCGACCAGCGGCTATTGCACAGCGCTTTTGATCTTGTCCAGTATTTCCTGGGCATGACCTTCATGGGCGACGCCATACAGCGCTTCCTCGATGATGCCATCCCTGTTGATGATAAATGTGGAACGGACGATTTTCCATTTTTTCACCCCCTCTTTCTCCACCTCCTGCCAGACGCCGTATTGCTCGCAGATTTCTCCACTGGTATCGGCCAGCAGCTGCAGATCCAGGTCATATT
>JANEMG010000152.1 GCA_024511045.1 Gammaproteobacteria bacterium
GGGGGCGTACTGCGCATTAAAATCGAAATATAAAAAAGGGGAGGCTATGCAGAAATAAATGATGAATTGCAGGGGAGAAGAAATTCCGGATCAAAGCAACGAATCGATGAATTCCTGAATTTTTTGTTTGAAAATCTCCTTGCTGAATTGTTCCGCATGGGAGCGTATCTGTTTTGCATCGAAGTTGTCGATTTCCCTTTCAAAGCGTCCGACCGCCTGCATCAGGCTTTCCGGAGTCTGTTCATGAAAAAACACACCGGTTACGCCCTCCTCGACCGTATCCATCGCGCCGCCTTTGGCGAAGGCAATGACCGGCCTTCCCGAGGCCATCGCTTCCACAGGCACGATGCCGAAATCCTCTATGCCAGGAAAAATCAGCGCCCGGCAGGTTGCAAAATGGGTTTTTATCGCCTCGAAAGGCTGCCGGCCCAGAAAGCTGATATTGCTTTCTGCCAGTGACCGCAATTCCGGTAATTGTTCGCCGTCACCAATGATGACCAGCTTTTTACCCATCTCATTGAAGGCTTTGATGGCAAGGTCCGCCTTTTTGTAGTGCACCAGTTCGCCCACCATCAGATAATAATCATCGACCTTTTCAGCCGGCCGGAATTCATCGGTATCCACCGGCGGGTGAATGACCGTGGCATCACGATGATAGAATCTCGCCAGTCTTTTTTTCACGAAGTTGGAATTGGCGGCAAAAGCATCCACCCGGCTGGCAGTGGAGACGTCCCACAGGCGCAGATAATGCATGATGGGAGGCATCAACAGCTTTTTCAAAAATCCCGCCGAATTCCTGTAGTCGGGATACATGTCCCAGACATAGCGCATCGGTGTGTGCACATAACTGACATGTAAGGCATCGGGCGGAGGGATGATGCCCTTGCAGGGGCCTGACTCGCAACTGATGATCAGGTCGTAGCCGCGCAGATCCAGCTGCTCCAGAGCCAGCGGCATCAGGGGCAGATAGGTTTGATAATGGCTCCTGGCCATCGGCAGTTGATTGATGAAAGTGGTATGAATGTTGTGGCTGTTGATTTTGTCGGAAATCTTTTCCGGATCATGGACGTGGGTATAGATATCCGCGTCGGGATAGAGCTCGCACAGCGACTCCAGCACCTTTTCCCCACCGCGCATACCCACCAGCCAGTAATGAATGATTGCTGTTTTCATGGTTCGTTCCGCATCCCGTTGATGTTCATTCAAGCATGACTTCTATGATTGCGCAGGTTTGCCTGACCGTTTCATCCCAGCGGAATTGTTTTGCCCTCTCGGTTCCCCTGGCGCGCAGTTCGCTGCGCAATTGCTCATCGCTGACGATCTGTTGAATCTTTGCGGCGATGTCTTCAACACGATAGGGATCGCAATAGATTGCCGCATCGGCGCAAACTTCCGGAAGTGAAGCCGTATTGGAAACCATTACCGGGCAGCCGCAGGCCATTGCCTCCAGTGGCGGCAGGCCAAACCCCTCATAGAGGGACGGCATAAGCAGTGCTTCGGCATGGGCATAATACTGTTCCAGGCGCCTGTCGTCGATGAAGCCGGTAAATTTGATACGCTTTCCCAGTTTCACAGCCTGTGCTGCGATAGTGCTGTCTCCCGTGATAAAGCCTTCTTTTTTGCCGACGATGACCAGATCATGGGGTATGGTCTGCAAAAGGGATTCGAAGGCGGATAAAAGCCGGGTCAAATTCTTGTGCGGCTTGACATTGCCGACATAGAGCAGGTAGGGCCTGTCGTGTGGCGAGGCTTCCCGTTGCAGGGTGAACCAGCGGCGTCTGACGCCAAGTGGAATGACGGTGATTTTCCGGGGGTCTGTTCCAGTGAGCCTGATCAGTTCATCGGCGGTAAACCCGCTGTCGCAAATGATCCGGTCGGCCTTGTTCCTGACCATGGAAAACATCGCTTTTGCATACAGCCGTTTATGGATGCCGCCAACGAACTGCGGCATGGCCAGATGAAAGACATCGTGTACGGTAACCAGCAACTTGCCGGAGCATGACAGCGGTATGTTGTAATGGGGTGACCAGAACAGGTCCGCTCGCATTCTGTGGTTGGTCAGCCAGTTGAATTGTTCAGAAACGGAATAGATGGGCGCCTGATTGTCGATGATCTGTATGTTGTTTTTGTTGGCCCATGAATGGCACTGAATGGCCTGCTTGTCGCCAATGAGAATGAAGTCGTGTTGTACCAGTGCCGCAATGACAGACGGGACCATATTGCTCAGGTAGGTGCCGATGCCCGATGCACTCAGCATCCTGACGTCTACTGCAATTAGACCCATTCAGAGAATGCCCGGTTGGTTTTGATGATCGGCCAGCATGATTCCTTCTGCAAGTATTCCTCCCAATGTTCTGGATTTAAAGTCACTGTCCAAGCACCTTCTTATAGACATCCACCGTCAGGTCCACGGTACGGCTCCAGTCGAACAGTGCGGCTCTTTGCAGGCCATTAGCCCTGGCTCGTGCGATCCAATCCTCATCCAGCAGCATACGCTTCATGCCCTGGGCCATTGCATCGATATCATCCGGATCGGCGAGCAGGCCCGCATCCCCTACCACTTCGGGAATGGAAAAAACATTGGATGTCAGAATCGGCGTGCCGCTGGCCATCGCTTCTAGCGGTGGCAGGCCGAAGCCCTCGTAGTAGGGGACATAGACAAAGCCGGCCGTGCCGGAAAAAAATACCGGAAGATCCTCGGCAGGAATGAAACCCGGCCTGATGACTTCACCTTTTTGCTGCAGGTCCCGGATGCGCTCTTTGAGTTTGCTGCTGCGCCAGCCTTCTGCGCCGACGATGACCAAAGGAAACCTGGTTCTCAGTTTTTTTTCCAGTGTCAGGTAGGCATCCAGCAGATGATCGATGTTTTTTCGGGGTTCCAGGGTGGCGACGGACAGGAGATACATACCCGGCTGAAGATTGTACCGGGTCAATACGGACAGCATGTCCGTTGGATGCCGGGGCTTGAAACGACTGCTGACTCCAAGGGGTATGGCGGTCACTTTCTCTGCATCGACGCCCAGCAAATCGATCAGTTCATGACTGACGTAGACAGAATCGGTAATGATATGGTCGGCTCTTTGCAGGGTCGTCGCAAGATTTTTCTCCATATAGTGGATGCGTTCGCGAGGATGGTACTGAGGGTGATGAATGAACGACAAATCATGGAATGTCGTCACAGACGGGCCGTCGAAGGGCATGAGTATGAAATTCGGCTCATGATAGACAGAACCGGCAAGTTTTCTCGCAAGCCGCTGGAAGCGGTGATTTTTTATCGCGGCATTGACCGTCAGGGCAAAGGGGACCGAGCGCAGAATTTCTTTGACTCTGGCGGTCGCTTTTCCCTGAGTGGGCTTTTCAGCGGATTCGGTATCTTGCCGTCTTTCCGTGTCGATCCATTGCAGCCTGGCAAAGCAGTGGATTTTGCCAATGTCATCACGCTGCCGCAATCCGGTCAGAAGATTTCGCGTGTACTGTCCGATGCCGCCGGTGAATCCCGTAGTACTTTCTATATTAAGAACAATATCCATTATCTATCTTTCAAGGTGTTTTCTGATTACCCGTAAGTCCCGGCCATTTTCAAATTGATACCTGATTTACGTATGACCCTCAGCTTTGCTGAAACCCTGTAATTCTTGTCATCCCGACGACAGGAGGGATCTTGAGCGTTGGCATATTGCCATGACGCCCAGGATTTCTCCTGACGTCGAAATGACACTTTATTGGTCTTTCCGACATCAGTGCAGCACCTGTTTCCCTTTGATCATTATCTATTTTGCAGGTATTGGAAGTTAATAATCGTGGATTCAGCCCACAAGTGCAATTCAAAATAGTGCTGTGCTTGCGTCGGGATGACAGGAATTTTTAGGTAACAGCGGAGTTGAGGGGCATGCTAATAACCAAGGCTGGAGTAATCAAAACCAATCAAGAAGAATTGCCGCTCAATTGGCCATGCCAAGCAGGACAATATTTGATTCAGGCGTTATACATTCTGCTCAGGGTATCTGTTAGTTCTTTTTCGGGTCGGTAGCCGGTCAATGCCTTCAGTTTGTCATTGCTGCCGCGCAATATCTTTATTTCATTGTCCCTGACGAAAGCCGGATTCACCGAGACCTCGATCTGGTAGTCGGCAAGCGTATTCATGTAATCGATGATTTCCTTCAAGGTATAGACCCTTCCCGAGCATAAATTGACGATTTCGGAATGACAGGCTGATTCATAGAGGAGGAAATAGGCTTTGGCTATATCCTGTACATCCGAAAAATCACGGGCGACATCGAGATTGCCCAATTCAATTCGGCTTTTTCTTTCCCGGAAATGATTGACAATCTTGGGCACCAGAAAGCGTTCGTTCTGTCCCATGCCGGTGTAGTTGAAAGGCCGGGTTAGTATGACAGGCATCCTTGGGAACCACGTTTTCACCATGAATTCCATCGCCAACTTGCTGGCTGCATAATGATTGACCGGATTCGGGGGAGTGGATTCGTCGATGACTTCGACTTCGGGATTGCCGTAAACATTGGCGCTGCTGGCGACAATGACCTTGTCGGGAGTGATTTTCGCCTGTGCCAATGCTTCCAGCACGTTCAGTGTACCGATGACATTGACTCGATAGAAGGCCGAAGGGTCATCGTGGCCGACAAACGACAGGGCCGCCAGATGTATCACGCCATCCGGCCTGACGTCATCGAGCATTTTGCATACGGCGGCTTTGTCGGTCAGATCACAAGTGAAATCACTTTCAGGATTGTTGTGAAAACCATGCCTGACCACATGATAGTTCTGTGCTGCAAAAACATCGGCGACATAACGGCCAGTGAAGCCGTTGGCCCCGGTGATCAGGATGGTCTTCATGATTAAAAGAGCACTCCCTGTTCATTTCTCCTCAAGTCGGCTTCCACCATCATTTGACACAGTTCTTCCAGCGTGGTCGTTGCTTCCCAGCCAAGTTCCCGCTTTGCCTTGGCCGGGTTGCCGATCAATAGTTCAACCTCGGCCGGACGATAGAATGCGGGGTTCACCCTGACGATCACCCTGCCGCTCTGCTGGTCGATGCCGACTTCATCCTGGCCATTGCCTTGCCAGTCAATGGCCAGATCGGCGGCTTTGCCGGCCATGGTGACAAAATCCCGGACTGTTTCGGTGCGGCCTGTCGCCAGGACATAGGTGTCGGGCTGGTCTGCCTGCAGCATCCGGTACATGCCATCGACATAGTCTTTTGCATAACCCCAGTCTCTCTTGGCATCCAGGTTGCCCAGTTCCAGGACATCGAGCTTGCCGAGTTTTATTTTGGCGATGCCATCGGTGATTTTCCGGGTGACGAATTCCAGGCCCCGCAAAGGCGATTCATGGTTGAACAGAATTCCGCTGGCGCCAAAGATATCATAGGACTCGCGGTAATTGATCGTCATCCAGTGTGCATAGAGCTTTGCCACGCCGTAGGGGCTTCTCGGATAGAATGGCGTCGATTCGCTTTGCGGTATTTCCTGCACCTTGCCAAACATTTCCGAAGTGGAGGCCTGGTAGAAGCGGGTCTTTGGGTTGACGATGCGAATTGCTTCCAGCAAATGCAATGCTCCCAGCCCGGTAATATGGCTGGTGGCAATGGGCTGATCAAAGGAGACCCCGACAAAACTTTGCGCCGCCAGGTTGTAGACTTCATCGACCCGGGTTTTTTCCAGGATGCGGATACTGGAACTAAGATCCGTCAGGTCGTAATCCAGCAGATGAAAGTTCGGGCGATTCCTGATTCCCACTTCCTCTACGCGCCAAAAGTTGACGGAGCTGGCGCGGCGGTAAGTGCCGTATACAGTATAGCCCTTGTCCAATAGCAGTTTCGATAAATAAGCACCATCCTGGCCGGTGATGCCGGTGATTAACGCTGTTTTTTGATCCATTCAATCTTTTCCTGAGTTTAAATAACGGCTGGCTTGAGTTATGCGGAGACGTTTTCAGATATTGCGCAAGACAAGCCTGTTTCGAGGCTGGATGAATCATCGAGCATGTTAAGTGATGTACAGGATGTCACCCGCCTGAAAACAGGGTAAATTCTGCTGTATGGTACTACAAGTCGGCGGCCAGTCAAAAAACAACAGCTGAAGTTATGAATAAAGTGGATAGCGTTCATCGTCTTCTTTTGTTACTATCACCCGATTTTACAACTCTTTAAAGTATGGGCTTGTCGTATTGCCACAGTTACAGCAGATCATATTGCGCGATTCAAGTTTTTAGAGCCATATGCAAAACTAAAAATTGATTTTGGCTGGTTGAATGCTGCGCACCCTGTGGATGCGAATGATTCTCAATAATTACGTATTTCTATGGTGGATCCATTCTCCCGTCCAATA
>JANEMG010000153.1 GCA_024511045.1 Gammaproteobacteria bacterium
GAAGGTGTGGCGAAGCGGCACGGACGCAGGACGGCCGGGGCAATAATGGCTGTCGCGTTGGCGAGTCGATTTTGGAGACTTGGATGTCCCAAAATCTATCACGAGGTAGCGACACGCTTGTATGACCGCCTGCTGCGGGAAGTCAGGGCGGATACGGTCCTGGTTGGTGTCTGCTATGCGTCGCAGCTGTTTCCTGAAATCCCCATGCAGGAACATGATGTTGCCATGGATTATGTCGTAACCGAACAGGCTGTCTATAGCGGCATCGGTAGAACATAGGCGGAACCATGGATTTTTCCCGTTTGAAACAGGCTGTGCCGTCCTCGCCGGCGTTCATACTGGACAGACAGCAGGTCGAGGCCAGTCTGCAGGCCTTGGCTCACCTCCGGCGGCAAAGCGGCTGCCGCGTTTTGTATTCCATCAAGTCCCTGCCGCTGTCAGCCGTTCTGCAATGGGTCGAGCCCTGTGTGGATGGTTTTTCCGTCAGTTCCCTGTTCGAAGCCAGGCTGGTCGATGAAATAACGTCGCGCGGCGGCAGTCTGCATATCACGACGCCGGGGCTGAGGGTTCAGGAAATCGCCGAAATCAGTACCCGCTGCAGTCATATCAGCTTCAATTCCCTTACCCAGGCACAGCGCCTGCTGCCCGAGGTCGAAATCCGCTGCTCTCCGGGACTGCGCATCAATCCCAAACTGTCCTTCGCCGACGACGCACGCTACGATCCCTGCCGCAGACATTCCAAGCTGGGCGCCGCCCTGCAGGATGTCGCCGTTGCTCCGCTGCTGCGGCACATCGATGGCCTGCATTTTCACAGCACATTTGCGAGCCGAAGTTTCCAGCCATTGCTGGCTACGGTGCAGCATTTGCAGGAAGTTCTGGGAAAACGCCTGCATGGCTTGCGCTGGCTCAATCTCGGCGGCGGCTATTTGTTCGACCAGATGACAGACTCTGCCGCGCCCTTTGTCGAAATGGTCATGCGGTTGCGGGAAAGCTTTGCACTGACGGTCTATATCGAACCCGGCAACGCCGTCGTGGGCAGGGCGGGGTACTTGCTGGCCACCGTCATCGACTGCTTTGAAAGCGACGGCAAGACTGTCGCCGTACTGGATGTCTCGGTCAATCATCATCCCGAAGTATTTGAATATCAGCGTAAACCGTCCCTGCAGGAAGAGTCGCCGGATGGCGCCCATGCAGCGATTCTGGCCGGCAGCACCTGTCTGGCCGGCGACCTGTTCGGTGAATACCGTTTCGATGCGCCGCTGCAGATTGGCCAGAGGCTGGTTTTCCAGCATGTCGGGGCCTACAGCCTGGTCAAGGCGCAGCGCTTCAATGGCTACAATCTTCCCGATGTCTATGCCCTGGATGCCGACCGGTTCGAATTGCTGCAGCAGTATTCCTATCGACAGTACCAGGAGCAGTGGCTGCCGATGGCCAGTGAATAAGGCGCATGTCTGCCATTGGCCTCAGCCTGGCTTTTCTGCCGATGAACCCAGGGCCATCAAGGCCGGGTGGTCTTTTTTCGGCTTGTCCAGATAATAGCCCTGGACATACTGTACACCGAGGTTTTTCAGCAGTTGCAGTGTCTGCGCATTTTCCACGAACTCGGCGACCACGGATTTGCCCAGGCCCTGGGCAATGCTCACCATCGCCTTGACGAATACCTGGTTTTCATGGTTGCCGACAAGATCGCTGATGAAAATGCCATCGATCTTGAGGATTTCCACATTGAGGTGCTTCAGGTAGGTGAAAGTGGAGAAACCGCTGCCGAAATCATCCAGGCAGATGCGGCAGCCGGCGCGATGAATGGCTTCGATGAAGCGCTGGGCATCCTGCAGGTCAGATACCGTTTCGGTTTCGGTCAGTTCGATGATCAGGCGTGCTGGATCGACGGCATGCTTTTGCAGCTGGTCGTAAATATAGCCGGGCAAGGACGGTTCATCGAAGGAGCGTCCGGAAATATTCACCGCCAATGCCGGCAAATCCGGATATTGCACCAGGATGGCAATGCTTTTTGCGATCACGGTGCGATCGATTTTCACGATCTGCGCGGTTTTTTCGGCAAAGGGAATGAAGGCGCCGGGCATGATCATTTGTGAGGAATCGGCTGGATCGCGCATACGCACCAGCACTTCCAGGTGGCTCAGCTGCCGGTCGCAGGTCTCGTAGATACCCTGAAAATGCAGTTCCAGCAGATCCTGTTCCAGCGTCAGGCCGATGCGCCGGCTCCAGCTCATGCGCTCCACCATCAATTCCGATTTGTCGAGCGCCGGGTTGTAGACTGCCCAGGTGTTCTTGCCCTGCTTCTTGGCCTGATACATGGCGGCATCGGCATGCGCCACCAGGTCTTCGGCATTTTCGCCATGTTCTGGATAGACGGCTACCCCGATGCTGACCATCAGGCGCAGATTGGTGCCGCGGAAATGGAAGGGAATCGAGGAGATAGAACTGACGATACGATTGGGCAGCGCCTCCAGATTGTCATCGGGATTGAGCATGGTGAGAATGGCGAATTCATCGCCGCCCAGTCTGGCAAACATCTCCACGCCCCTGACCAGGGCGCTGACTTCACTGGCGGTGCGTAGCAGCACGCTGTCACCGATGCCATGGCCAAAAGTATCGTTGATGTATTTGAACTCGTCCAGATCGAAATACAGCAGGGCGAATTTTCCACCACTGCGCCGTCAGCTGTCGATCATGAATTCCAGACGCTGCTGGAAGCGATGCCGGTTGTACAGGCCGGTAAGATGGTCGTGTTCGGCAAGATACAGCAGTTGCTGGGCGGTCTGGCGTTCATGCGTGACATCTTCGTAGATCCACAGGCGTCCCAGCACGCCTTGGTCATGGTCCAGGACCGGGTAGGACAGCTGCATCAGGATCCGTCCGTCGTTGCAATTGATTTCGAAGCGCTCGCTGATTTCATGGGTGTCCAGAACCTGCAGGACATGTTTCGAGGCATTTTCCGGACTGGCGAGCTGGTGCGGTGATGCATCCAGCAGGCGCTCCAGGGGCAGGCCCTGCAGGGGTTTGTCTTCATCGATAGCCCAGATGCGCCTGAATGCCGGGTTGACATATTCCACGCAGCCCTGCTTGTCCTCGAACAGGATGCCGATGCTCATCGCCGACAGCAATGCCGCCATGCGGCTCTGCTCCTTTTCCGCCACTTCCCGGGCTTCCCGCTGTTGTCGTTCGGCGTGCCGCATGGCAATGAGCAGGCGCCTGATGCTGAGCACGATCAGAAAGCCGCCGATGACCACGGCCAGGATGGTCAGCTGGATCAACAGGGCAGTATTACGCTGGGTCTGTTCGACGAGTTTTGCCGCAGCTTGGCACTGGCATTGACATGCAGCCGGTTGAGCTGCCGGGTACGGAATTGCACGGATTTGATCAAGGCCGGCAGTGAAGCCGGTTTGCTGTTGCCGGTTTCGGTGCTCAAATTATTCAGAATCCCGATCAGATTGCCGACTTCCCGCTGCAGACGATGCAAAGCGTTTTCCGCTTCGGGAAAATCGGTTCCGCCATTCAATTTCTGTATCGCCTGGAGATAGCTGCCGATAGTATAGGCAGGATTCTGCAATGTCGGGATCAGGTGTGTCTCTTCCCGTGCTTTCCCGGAATGCTGCAAAGAGTGCTCGATAAGCTCCAGCGCCGCATCCAGCTTGTCGGTGTAATAGATCATCGGGGCATGATAATTGCCGATGCGATCGTACAGTCGTTCCTGGTCCCGGGTGTGGCGCAGCAGCAGCACAGCAACGACGACCGCCAGAACGAACAGCAGGCCGATCAGCAGATACACCCGTTTCAGGACGGTGCTGTCGGTGCATTCGGACTTCCGGCGGGTCATTGCAATTCCAGTGGAAGCCGGGCGAAGATCTGGCGCAATCCGGCAAAGTCGGCATCGCTGGCAGGCAGGAAGCCGCCGGCGCCCAGGTTGTCGAGAATACGCCGCTGCTCCCTGACCAATGGCGAGAGTGCCAGCAGGCTGTCCAGCAACCGCGACTGGAGATTCGGGTCCAGGTCCGGCTGCACCGCCAGGACATAATCCGTATACACGGGCGTTTCCCAGAGTATGCGGACCTCATTGCCGTTCAGAATGCCGTCCCGGAACATTTTTCTGATCACGACGCTGTTGGCGGCCCCCAGGTCGACCTTGCCATCCCTGACCCAGTAGGCGGTCTGGTCGTGGCTGCCGGAATAGCGCACCTCGGCGAAAAAAGTTTCCGGGTCGATGCCCCGTTCGTTGAGAAAATAGCGCGGCATCAAATGTCCGGAAGTGGACAATCGGGAACCGAATGCCAGGGTGCTGCCCTTGAATTCCCGGAGTTTTTGCCTGTCGTTGTCCGCCCGGACCAGAAACACACTGCTGAAATGCAAATCGATATCACGCATCGCCAAGGGTCTGGCGTCGGCCTGCTGCTGTGCCTGAATAAAGATATAACCGCCGAAAAAAGCCAGATCGATTTTCTTGTCCTTGAACAGCTGCAAAAGCTTTTGATAATTCTCCGGCACTACCATCTGGATGTTGATGCCGGTTTCCTGCTTGATGTACTGCAGCAGCGGGGCATAGCGGGCCTCGATGAAATCACGGGCGCTGTCCGGCAGGACGCCGAAGCGCAAATGTTTGCCTGCGGCGTCTGCTTGACCGGCAAATACGGGTAGCTGCACGCTGAGCAACAGCAGGCCAAACCACAGAAGTCTTCGGAAAGCCTGGATGGTCTGATGGGCAGACAAATATCGCTTGATACGACTGTTGAAAATCACCTGGACGGCTCCCTGTGTTTATTGCATCGGATACAGGAACTCTATCAGAAACCAATGAAACTGCAACCGCGACCAGCCTCCCCCCGGGCCAGACAGGCTTTTTCTTCGCTGCAACAGGCCTGTTCTAGAAATTTCTGTCCACACGGTTCAACAGCCACAGCGAAACGATGATGCCGACAAAATGCGCTATGACGATGGAAAAATTGGAAACCAGGACAAAGACATCCAGCGCGCGAACGATTTTGGTTGGATCGGTGATGGCGATCCCCGGCGGCTGGGAGATGGTTTTCGAAATCAGCAGTTCGATGCTGCTGGTGACCCCCAGGATGGCGACGACAATGCCGGCATAGCCACTGAACAAGCCAAAGCGCAGCATGTTCATGATGCGCTGCTTATGGGCGTGCAGTACGACATCCTGCTGCTGTTTTATTTTGTTTGCATAAAGGGTATTGAAATAGAAAAAGATGATGGTGATAAACAGGGTGGCTATGCCCCATTGGGCCCAGAATATGCTGTTTTCATTGCCGCTGAGTCCGCTCGCTGCGGGTTGATTGCCGGAAGTTGCGAAGGCGAGCAATAGCACGGTAATGATGGCGATCAGCAATTGAAACAGAAAGGCCAGCCAGCCGAACACCAGAAAGTTGATGGACGTGAACCGGTACTTGCGTGAAGGGCCGGTAAAGCCGGGCAGCATCAATTCGGTGGTTTGGCTGCCGAAGGTCAACAGCATCCGGCTGAACACGCCGGTGCGCCGGACAAGGTGGAAAAATGCCATGAGGATATGCACTGCAAGCAATGCAATCAACAGCCAGGCCAGACCGATATGCAGGGAATTGAATGATGCGGCAAGGGAAACATCCTGGTCCAGCCAGAGATGGAGCGGCTTGCCCAGGATATCGATTGGCCGGCCAAGATCCAATTGCAGGTAGCCGCTGACAGGCAGCAGCAACAGACAGAGATAGAGCAGAAAATAAATGAAAAGCGCCAGATAGCGCTCGGCGTCGGTTATCGTTTTTGGATAGGGCGGTGGTTTGTGCGTCAGGCGTCAGCCGGTCCAGAAAACGATCAACAGAAAACTGATTGTACCGATGATCAAATGCAGGCTGAAGTATAATTCACGATTTGGTGCATCCGGCTGGGTGCCGTGCATGAACCAGGCCGTGGCGAGCTGGGCAAAGATTGCACTGGCGGCCAGCCAGTGCAGAACGACGGACAGGAAATCATAACGCGATTCAGACTGTGGCACGGCATCCCTCTATCGGCAAGTGAATTGGTACAAATTGCGTAACTACTCACCCCTGCCGGAAGAAGCCCCTGCAGGTGGTCTGTGCAGGAAGTGTCTTTAGCAAGGATGCCAAAGCCAAGCCTGCAGGGACGTATTCATGGCGTCTTCCGGAACAGACCACCCATAGGGGCCCGAGTAGTAACCAAATTGCTGAGCAATCGAGGTAAATGCAAAACTCGAAAAGCCAGTGAATTTTTTGGCTAACTGGCGCCAAAACAAGGGGATAAGGAGGGGCGTGTCTGGTGCCTATTTGTTATGATAGGCGCTCCAAAACTCAA
>JANEMG010000154.1 GCA_024511045.1 Gammaproteobacteria bacterium
TCGAGGCCGCCATACGCAAATCGGAAACCCTGCACGATGCCGAGATCCGTTTTGCCGTGGAAGGCTCCCTGGATCTGAAGGAGTTGTGGCAGGACAAATCCAGTTTCGATCGGGCTGTCGAGGTATTTGCCCAGCTTGGGGTCTGGGATACCGAACAAAACAACGGCGTACTGATCTATCTGCTGCTGGCCGATCGCAAAATAGAAATCATTGCCGACCGGGGCGTCGATCGAAAAGTCGCTGCCAAAGAATGGCAGCGCATATGCCGCGCCATGGAAACACTGTTTCGGAAAAATGAATTCGAGGCCGGTGTGCTTGCAGGTATCAATGCCATCAGCAAATTGCTGGTGGAACTCTATCCGGCCGGCAAGGACGACGAAAACGAACTGGCCAACGAGCCGGTCGTGTTATAGGACGACCAGTCTGGAGAACCATGTCCTCCTACCCCGGGGTAGTCAGGGTGCCGCACTGGCCTGGGAATATGCACATAATGAACCTGACAATTGACGACTGGAAACGGGACTTCAGTCCCGCAAGAGCCAGGGGGGACCGATATCCGCCCTGGCAATCGCCGATGTCATTTGTAAGCATTTCCTACCACAGCCCGGCAAAGGGCTGTACAGTCACCCAGTCGCCGGCATCGATATTGCCGCTGTCATGGGGCAGGATGATGAAGGCATCGGCCAGGCTCATGGAACGCAGGATGCCGGAGCCCTGTTTGCCGGTGGTCTTCACGGTCCATGCGCCATCATCGTCTCTTAGCAGGATGCCGCGTTGCACCTCGGTGCGCCCCGGTCTTTTTCGGATGGGTTCCAGGGCCCTGGCCTTCAGCATCGGCGCGACTGGTCTGTCGGTGATGCCCAGCATTTTCTCCAGGGCCGGCAATACCAGCAGATAGAACGTCACCAGCACCGCGACAGGATTGCCGGGCAGGCCGAAGAACGCCGCACCGCCGATGCTGCCGAAGGCCATGGGCCGGCCGGGTTTGATCGCGACCTTCCAGAATTCAATCTGGCCGGAAGTCTGCAGCGCGGTCTTGATGTGATCGGCGTCGCCCACCGATACGCCGCCGGAGGAAATGATGACATCGGCATGATCGGCGATGCCGTTGAAGGCATCCAGCAGGAGTTCCGGCCGGTCCTGCAGTATGCCCAGATCGACGACTTCGATATCCGGCCTGTGCAGCGTCGCCAGCAGGCTGTAGCGGTTGCTGTCGTAGATGCCGCCGTTGCCGGGAACCGCACCGACGTCGAAAATCTCGTCGCCGGTGGAGGCGATGGCGACCCTGAGCTTCCTTCTGACGGGCAGTTCGGCGATGCCCAGCGATGCGCACAGGCCGATGTCCGGCGGCGTCAGCAGTCTGCCGGCGGGCAGGGCGGTTTCTCCCCGGCGCAGGTCCTCGCCGGCCTGCCGGACATTCTGCCCGGGCCGGTGCGCGGCGTCGATCAGGATCGATTCCCCGCTGCGTTCCACCTGTTCCTGCATGATCACGGTATCGCAGCCTGCCGGCATCGGCGCGCCGGTCATGATGCGGACACATTGCCCGGCCGCCAGTTCGCCTTCGAAAGGCTTGCCGGCAAAGGCCCTGCCAACGATGGTGAATCTGCCCGTCGTGCCGGACCCGGGCAGATCTTCGCTGCGCAGGGCGTAGCCGTCCACGGCCGAATTGGTGTGCGCAGGAACATCGATGGGCGCGGTGACAGCGCAAGCCAGGGTACGGCCCCGGGCCTGTTCGATGGGCAGCCGATGCGCGCCGCCGATGGCCGTGACGCTGCTCAGGATATTCGCCCTGGCGGTATCGAAGTGGATCAAACCGGTTTCGACGCGATCGGTGCAGTTGGGTTGGGTCTGGATCATTTTCTGGTGCTCGGGCCATTGAGTGGAACGCCGTTGCTGCTGTAGCTCATGTAATACTCCAGATTGCGCAATGCCGTGCTTTGCGGTTCAGGTGGCTTCGCCCGGATCTGTCTGTGGCAGCCGATGAAGCGCCGGTGCAGGGTGCCCATCTCACCCCACTTCAGGCGATACACCGGCCAGCCGCTGGTCTGGCCGAGCATCGGGCTCAACATTTCGGCGCGGATCCTTTTGCTGGCATTCTGTACGTGGCAGGTCGCGCAGGCAAAATTCAGCTGGCCGCGGCGCCGGTGGTAATAGTCCTTGCCCTGTTCATAGGCCGTAAGGGCGCGCGGGTCGTCTTCCGGAATGACGATGTCGATGGGCTTGCCGCGGGAGGTGTAGGCCATGTAGGCCAGCAGATTGGTGATGGGGCCTTTTTTGTAGGGTAGCGGTTCCTCCCCGTTGGCCGTCCGGCACTGGTTGATGGCCATGGTCAGCGTGATCACCTCGCCCTTCCGGCTGTCCCATTTCGGATAGTTATGGGCGATGCCGATACCCCGCCCGGGAAAGCAGTCCGCATAGCTTCTGCCGTTCTTGAAGGGTCTGGTGAATGCCGCCTCGCCGCGTTCGATGAAAGGTTCGTAGGGCGGGAACTCCTCGATGGCCAGCCAGGATTCACGGGCGACCGGATCCAGGGCGTATACGCCGTCGGCATAGTCCTGCAATGAAAGGGTTGGGAAGCGCTCCCGATAGAATTGCCTGAGTTGCATCAGGTCCTGCCGGGGATCGGCTGCCAACGCCGCGTGGAACAGCAAGGTGAACAGCAGGCAGCAGCGACCTGCGGCAGACGCGAATACGGCCGTACCGTCGTCTTGCCGGTGGTTTTGCTTGCAGGTTGTCATGTCGATCACTGGAAGGATGGTGTCTGCCCGGTATGCCGGGGGTCGATGAAGGATAATATCTCCATCATATGGTAGTATGGATTTCAACAAAGCGGCAATTGTAAATGTGACAATTGCGTCTGTGCAGGTTGGCCTGGACGGTAGTGAAGCCCTGTGGTCGGCCTTGTGCGGTACCTGCTTTTATTTCGATGAAGAGGGCTGTTTTGCCGGGTTTCTTTCCTCGACCGCAACCTGTGATCTGTTTTCGCACGCCGAACCGGTGGCAGAAGGAACTGATTCGTGCATGCAGCATGACAATGATGAAGAATAACCGATGAAAATCTGGGTCGATGCCGATGCCTGTCCGAAAGCGGTCAGAGAGATCTTGTTCCGGGTCGCGGAACGCACCGCGACAACCGTCACCTTGGTCGCCAACCAGTATCTGCAGATGCCGCCGTCTCGGTATATCAAGCTGCTGCAGGTGGGAGCCGGCTACGACATGGCCGACAACGAAATCGTCAGGCGGCTGCACGCCGGCGACCTGGCGATCACCGCCGACATTCCCTTGGCCAGCGACGTGATCGACAAGGGCGGCTACGTCATCGATCCGCGTGGTGAGTTGTACACCCGGGACAACATCAAGGAAGTCCTGCAGATGCGCGACTTCATGGACACGCTGCGCGCCTCCGGCATCGATACCGGAGGACCCGCGGCACTGCACCCCCGCGACATACAGGCCTTTGCCAATCAGTTGGATAAGTTTCTGGCGCAGCATGGCGACCATAAACCGCAGTGACAGGGAAATCCGGCAGCAGCCTGTCGGTACCATTGCCGAGGTGCATGGGCCCGTCGTCCTGATCGACTGTTCCCGGCTGCCCCCTCTGCGGCAGGCCCTGTTCGCGGTGTTCGACCACACCCGCTATCTTTTCGAGGTACATCAGCATATCGATGAACGGCATGTCCGGGCCATCACGCTGCACGGCACCGCCGGCCTGTACCGCGGCATGCAGATCTATGACAGCGGCGCGCCCCTGCATGTCCCGGTTTCCCGGCAATGCCTGGGGCGCTTGCTGAATATCTTCGGCGAACCCCTGGACGGCCTGCCGCCGCTGACGAACCGGGACTACAGAAACATTCACGGCAGGCCCGTGGCGCTGCATGAAGCCATGGGCGTCAGCGGCATCCTGGAAACGGGGATCAAGGTCATCGACCCGCTGTGTCCTTTCGTCAAGGGCGGCAAGACCGGTCTGTTCGGTGGGGCGGGCGTGGCAAGACGGTGCTGGTGATGGAGTTTATCCACGCCGTCGCCGCGATTCACCGCGGCGTTTCGGTGTTTGCCGGGGTCGGCGAGCGGATTCGCGAGGCGCATGAAATCTGGAAGGAAATGGACAAAGCCGGTGTCATGCAGGACACCCTGATGGTTTTCGGACAGATGGACGAGTCGCCCGGCGTGCGCTTCCGGGTCGGCCTGTCGGCGCTGACCTATGCCGAGTACCTGCGCGACACCCTGCACAAGGAAGTGCTGTTCGTCATGGACAACGTGTTTCGCTTCGTCCAGGCCGGCAGTGAAATATCCAGCCTGTTGGGCCGCATGCCGGCCACGGTGGGCTACCAGACCCTGACTACCGAAGTGGCCGAGCTGGAAGACCGGATACTTTCCACGAAGTAGGGAGCGATCACTTCCGTGCAGGCCGTGTATGTTCCCGCCGACGATATGTCCGACCCCGCGGTCAGCGCCATTCTCAGTCATCTGGATACCACTGTCATCCTGTCCCGGGCGCAGGCCAGCAAGGGCATCTATCCGGCTGTCGATCCCCTGCGTTCGGGGAGCAAGCTGATGGACAAGTACACATTGGGCGAGCGCCATTATGTCATTGCCGAAGGGGTCCGGGAGCATCTGGCGCGCTATCATGAACTGGAGGACATCATCGCCATGCTCGGCATCGAGGAACTGTCGGAAAAGGACCGCCGGGTGGTGATGCGGGCGCGCAAGCTGCAGCGCTATCTGACCCAGCCTTTTTTCGTGCTGGCGGAGCATACCCGGAAAAAAGGCGCCTCGGTGCCGCTCCGGCAGACCCTGGACGATTGCGAGGCCTTTCTGCTGGGACGCTATGACGACCGAACCGAGGAGCAATGCTATATGCGCGGCTCCATGCAGGAGGCGTTGTGAAGACATTCCATCTGCAGCTCTATGATACCCGTCAGCAACAGCGGATTGCCGGCGTCAGGTCGTTCGTAGGCGAAGACGCCACCGGCAGTTTTGGAATCCTGCCGGGACATGCCCGGTTCATGACCATCCTGGTTTTTGGGATGGCCCGGTTCCGTCTGGAGGATGCCGACTGGCAGTATCTTGCCGCACCGGGGGGCGGTGCTCTATTTCCATGACGACGTGCTGTCGCTGAGTACGCGGCATTATTTGATCGACAGCGATTACGACAAGATCAGTGCCCTGCTCCAGCAACAGCAGCAGCTGATCGAGCGCTGACCGCCATGGAGAGCGAAGCGAAGGAGGTTAGTCCCCGGTAGCGACACGCTTGCTGCGCATCATGAAGGAAAATCTGCATCTGCTGGAGGAGCAGATGCTGAAACGGCTGTGGAATATCAGGCGGAAACCGGGGCAGGGCAATGAATGACCGCCATGAGTTGCGCAGCAAAGGTGGAAAGCCAGGTGCGGCGCATGAAAAAGGCGGAAAGGGAGCGCCCGAACCTGCTGGCTCAGACTGTCTACATCGGCACGCTGGGACTGCTGCTGGTTCTGCCGGTGGTGGCCGGCGCCTACCTGGGACACTGGCTGGACAGCCTGGTGTCCGGCTATTCCATACGCTGGACGATGAGCATGCTCTTTCTCGGCGTGGTGGTCGGTGGCCTGAATGTCTATCTGTTCATCAGGGACAAGTGACATGGCGTCCGCCTGCCTCCGGACTGCGTTCATGAACAGAGGCCTGCGCGGCAACGGGAGGGCAACCCATGGATAACGCGGCAGTTTTCAGTATTGGTCCGGTGGCTGTCACCGGAACCGTGATCACCACCTGGGGCATCATGCTGCTGCTCGGAGGGTTCGCCTGGTTCTGCGGCCGTTCTCTGCAGGAGCGGGCGGGAATGCTGCAGACCGCCGTGGAAGGGGTTGTCGAAGCCATGCAGCGCGCCATCATGGCCGTGGCTCCGGAGCATGGCCGGCTGATCATGCCGCTGATCGCCACGTTATGGCTGTTTCTGGTCATCGCCAACCTGGCCGGCCTGATTCCCGGCGTGCATTCGCCGACCCGGGACCTTTCCGCGACATTCGCCCTGGCCATTCTGGTTTTCCTCTCGGTGCACTGGTTCGGGGTGCGCATCCGGGGAATTAAAAACTACCTGCGGCATTATCTGACGCCCAGTCCCGTGCTGCTTCCTTTTCATATCATCAGTGAAATCACGCGCACCATCGCCTTGGCCGTGCGCCTGTTCGGCAATATCATGCGCTGACCGCCATGGAGAGCGAAGCGAAGGCGGTTAGTCCCCGGTAGCGACCAGGGCCGCACTGTTTATCCGGCGTGCGATAGCGCAGAGGGAAAACAAAGTAGGCATACGAAAAGTCGC
>JANEMG010000155.1 GCA_024511045.1 Gammaproteobacteria bacterium
TTAACACACTGTATTAGACAGTAAAATCAGGCTTCATTCATCAATAACCTATTGTTTTTCAAGCGAAAGAAACAAAATAAACAAGAATATTGCCAAGTACTAATTTATCCGCCATATTAGTTGGCTCTAATATTCATTGCTCCAAAAAATTGGGAAACTTCAGTTTATACCTTTCCTTGGGAAAAAATAAAAACAAGGGACTGTCCGGTTGAAAATGATCAAAGCGTAAACAGCTGAGCGTAAACAGCTGAAAGCGACACCCAATTCTGAAAGTTCAAGGCGGCTGATGGACTTATGCGAAGGGGATTTTCGGAAACAGCAATTCATTCTCGCTTTTTCAGTCGGTTTTTTATCAGGTCTCCCTCTCCAAGCCCCCACGCGACAGGTAATCTTGCTGGTGAATACGACAACATATTACGAATTTCCGCTCAATGAACGAATCCGGGTGTTTATGCGCCTGGAACAGTTGTTTCTGCAGCTGGATCATTTCCTGGCCGGCACAACGGTATGGGACAAACGCGGCGCCATCAGCATTCTGCTGGATATCCTGACGATTTTCAGCCGCAACGACCTCAAATCCGAAATCCTCAAGGAACTGGACCGTCACTCGAAAATTTTGCATCAAATCGCCAGCAGTGACGGCGTCGATACCGGCAAACTGCAGGAAATACTCACCGAGCTCAATCAGATCAGTAAAAACATCTATGCCGCGAATGGCAAGATAGGCATTGCCGTGATGGACAGCGAATTGTTCCAGAGCATTTCCCAGCGCAGCTCCATCCCCGGCGGCACCTGTTCATTCGATCTGCCTGCCTTTCATTACTGGCTGGAACAGGATGAAATCCAGCAGCAAAAAGACATGCAGCACTGGACCAGACCCTTTGCCAACATCCGCACCGCCATCGACCTGGTGCTGAAATTTATCCGCCAGAGCAGCCCGCCCAAAAAGGAAATCGCCGAAGCCGGTTTCTATCAATCCACCCTGGACAGCTCCCTGCCCTACCAGTTGCTGAGAGTCGGCATCGACCGGTCCATACCCTGTTTTGCAGAAATCAGCGGCGGCAAACACCGCTTTACGGTCCGCTTCATGACGCCATCCAGCGATGGAGAACGACCCACGCAGAATACCAACGATATTCCCTTCGAGCTGACCCGCTGTCTGTTTTGATGAGCGACAAAATCATTCGCATCGTGAAATGCCCGATCTGCAGCCAGCCCGTTCCCTGGGTACAGGCGCAGCGCTACAAGCCCTTTTGCAGTGAACGCTGCAAATTGATCGATCTGGGCGAATGGGCCATGGAAGACAAAAGAATCCCGGGGGAACCGATATTTCCCGGTCCCGATAGTGAAGACCTGGATTGAACAGTTGCGCAGCGCTTCTTCGGGGACAGCTGCATCATCTCTGAAACATGCCGATACCGGCCACCCCCTGGGCGCCGGCCTGGCGTGCTTTTTTTACATCGTCCAGGGTCATCCCGCCCAGTGCATAGACCGGCAGATTGACGTTCTCCAGCAGATCGGAAAACCTCTGCCAGCCCAGGGTCCTGGCGCCCGGGTGAGAGGCCGTCGGCAGCACCGGCGCCAGAACGGCAAAATCCACGCCGATTTCCTCGGCATGCTGCAATTCTTCCGGATTGTGGCAGGAAGCCGCCAGCCAGCCGACATGATCGGGACGCGCCTGCAATTGCAATAAATGCCTGCTGGTCAGATGCACACCGTCTGCAGCCCTTTCAGCCACTGCCAGCATCGCCGAATTCACCAGCAGCCTTGCCCCCTGCTGCCGGCACATCGGATAAGCCGCAGACAGAAACCGTGCGACGGCTTTTTTGGACAGGGACTTGGCACGCAGCTGGATGAGCTTGATGCCGCGCTGCAGCAGTCTCAGCAGGCGTTCACTCAGCTCAGCCACTGAGCGGCCTTGCAGAATGGCATAATATTCAGGCAGCCTGGCCGCCGTGATGATCGGCAGATTGGCTTCGGGGAAGCTGAGGTCTGTCAGACGATCGGGCGCCAGCCATTGCAGCGGCTGGCCTTCACAGCTTGCCGGCACGCCGGAATAGGCTTCCACGCTCCAGACATCCAGCTGCACCTGCAGATCCGGGTAGGCGTGGTTGATCCTGATCAATGGCTGCGACTGCAGGACGCCGATAGCCAGTTCCTCCCGCAGCTCCCGCAGCAGCGCCTGCTGTACCGTTTCGCCAGGCTCCACCTTGCCGCCCGGAAATTCCCACAACCCGCCCTGATGGGCGGCATCATTCCGGCGCGTGACCAGAATTTCTCCGGCCGGATTGCGGATCACGCCGACCGCGACCTGCAAGGGTGCGGCAACAGACGTCGCCAAACTGCATTCAGGTCCGGTATTCGGCATTGATGCGCACATAGTCATAGGAGAAATCACAGGTCAACACCTGCCCTGCCTCCTGCCCCCGGCCCAGATCGACAGTGACGGTAATTTCATCGCCAGCCATCACGCGCTGTCCATCCGTTTCCCGGTAATCGTCGGCCCGCCCGCCGTTTCTGACGATGCAGACATCCCCAAGATACATGACAATCCTGTCGATATCCAGATCGGCAATGCCGGCCCGCCCCACTGCGGCCAGGATTCTTCCCCAGTTCGGGTCGCTGGCGAAAAATGCCGTTTTCACCAGCGGGGAATGGGCAATGGTCTTGGCCACCTGCAGCGCCTCCTGCTCGGTCACTGCCTGCTGGACGACGATGCGGATGAACTTGGTGGCGCCTTCCCCGTCCCGGATGATGGCCTCGGCCAGGTCCTGGCAGACTTCCAGAACCGCCCCGGAAAACTCGCGAATACCGCAACTCCCGGTGATTTCCGGCGCCGCCGAACAGCCGCTGGCCATCAGCACGCAGGCATCGTTGGTGGAAGTATCGCCATCCACGGTGATGCGGTTGAAAGTCTGCTCGACGGCCTGTTCCAGACACTGCTGCAGCAACGGTCGGGCAATTTTCGCATCGCAGCCGATAAAGGCCAGCATGGTCGCCATGTTCGGCTGAATCATCCCGGCGCCCTTGGCAATCCCGGTAATGGTCATCGTCTCTCCGGCAATGGTCACTTGCCGGCTGCTGCCCTTGGCAAAGGTGTCGGTGGTCATGATGGCCCGGGCCGCCACCTCCCAGGCATGCTCCGACAGGGCTGCCAGCGCCGCCGGCAGGGCCGCGGCAATCTTTGCCGCCGGCAGGTTCTCCCCGATCACCCCGGTGGAAAAAGGCAGCACGCTTTCCGGCCGGGCTGCGACAAGTTCCGCCAAGGCCGCACAGGTGCTCTGCGCAGCACGGATTCCCTGGCGCCCGGTGCCGGCATTGGCATTGCCGGAATTGATCAGCAGCCAGCGCGGCTTTTTCTGCAGGTTCTCCCAGGCCAGCAGCACCGGCGCGGCGCAGAAGGCATTTTGCGTAAACACCGCCGCGCAGCTGGAACCCTCAGCCATGGCCACGACGGCGATGTCATCGCGCTGCGTCTGCTTGATGCCGGCATTCGCCGTACCTATTGTTATTCCCGAAACCGGTTTCAGTTCCGGCAGTATATTTTCGCCTACAGCCATTAACCTATACCTTGAAAAAAACCTTCACCCTGGCAATCCCTTCCACTTCCTGCTCGATCATTGCACATTTTCTCTTGATCTGTTCGATATCCTGCTGATTCGTGACGATCGCCTGCGGCATGATCACGTCCAGTTCCACCGATCCGTCCAGATAATGGATATTGACATCCTCGATGCAGCGGCTCAATTTGCCCAGATGGTGTTCGATGAAGGCCATCACATGCTCCCTGGACAGTGGACTGTCCTTGTTCAGCCTGAACTCGTCATCCTCGGGATCGATATGCACCAGTACGTCCATGACATCGTCAAACTCCTCGATCAGCAGGTCCCTGACCTTGTCGGCAATCATGTGTCCTTCGGAAACGGTGATGCGGGGATCGACGACGATATGGGCATCGATGAAGGCGTCTTCCCCCATCTGCCGGGTGCGCAGCAGATGAATTCCCTGCACGCCGTCGGTTTCCAGGATGACCTGGCGTATTTCCTGCACCAGTTCGTCCGGCAGCGACGTATCGACCAGTTCCTTGACGCTTTCCAGCACCAGGTTCAGGCCGATCCTGGCCACCATCAGGGCAACGAGGATCGCCGCGACGGCATCGGCGAAAGGATATCCCAACAGTACCGCGATAATGCCAACCAACACGACGACCGAAGAGAGGGCATCACTGCGGTGGTGCCAGGCATTGGCCAGCAGCAGCTTCGAGCGGGTACGCTTGGCGATGCGCTTGGTATATTGAAACAGCCATTCATTGGCGAGAATGGAAAAAGCGGCAATACCCAGGGTTTCCCGGCTGGGAATCAGCAACAGTTCAGGGTGCAGCAGGCGCTTCGCGACATCCCAGACGATGCCGCCGGCAATAGCTATCAAACCGATACCCAGCAGTACCGTGGCCAGGGTTTCGAAGCGCCGGTGCCCGTAGGGATGTTCACGATCCGCCTCCCGGCTGCCCAGCTTGATGGCGATCAGCACGAAGGCGTCACTGAGCAGGTCCGACAGGGAATGAATGCCATCGGCGATCAATGCCGCGGAATGGCCGACGATGCCAAATCCTATTTTCACGGCCGTCAGCAGCAGGTTGACCAGCGCAGCGACATAGGTCACCCTGGTCTTCAGCTTCAGCAGCTGCGCCGCATCGATTGTTTCAGCCACTACTCCCCGACCTCCAAGACGATGATATATTCATGATTCTGTTCTTCCACCTGCAGCACGCGATGGCCGTTGATGCGGCACCAGGCGGGGATATCCTGCAGCACCCCCGGGTCCGTGGCCACCACCTGCAGCCGATCGCCGGCATGCAGCTGCTTCACCCTGTCCTGCACCCGAATCACCGGCAACGGACAAAGCAGGCGCCGGGCATCCAGAAACGCTTTATTCATACATGCCAGGCCTCGGGAATCTCTTCCGCGGTCATGGGCTTCACCTTCAGCAGCAGTTCCTGGTCCTTGTCCAGCACCTTCACCTGCACCTCCTGGGCATCCCGCCCCTGACCATAGCGCGCGGTGATCCGGGCCGCCAGGTCCAGATCCTCGCTGGAAGGATGGCCGTCGATCAGCGTCAACGGCCCCCGGTGAGTGACCGCCTCCATGCTGATGAACTGCTTCCGGTAGCCCTGCAGGAAACGGTTTTCCCCTTCCTCCCGGGCGATGATCAGCTTGAAGTCCGGACTGGGCCGGATATGCCGCCCCACTTTCAGCAGCATCACATCGTCCAGATCGTAGTCTCTCCTGCCCCTCGCCTTCCACAGATCCACCAGCTTCACCGAGTAGTGCTCATCGGTCAGGAAGCAGCAGCCGCCGGCCGGCTGGGCATAGTCGACGAAACCGTATTTCTCCGCCAGGGCCATCTGCGGCTTGCGCGATCTGCCGCTGAAATCGTACAGCTGGTCACGCTTCACCCAGCCTTTCCATTCCGGCAGCGTCTCCGGCAGATTCAATGCGCACAGCGGCCTGAGCAGCAGATCGTCGGCCCCCGATTCCCGGGCTACGATGGGCATGGTCTGTCGGCGCTGGGACATGGGACGCTGACCGATCACCTCCCCGGTGATGATGAAATCGAAGCCGTTTTCCACGATCCACTGCCTGGCCTTGTTGACCATGAAGATCTTGCAGTCCAGACAGGGATTCATGTGCGCGCCATAGCCATGTTTGGGGTTCAGGAGCACCTGCTTGTACTCTTCGATGATATCGATGATATGCAGCTTGACGCCCAGCTGCTCCGCTACCCACAGGGAATTGTTGCGCTTCGGTTTGGCCTTGTCCTTGCTGCGAATCGCATGGGTATGCCCTTCCACGCAAAAGCCGGTGAAGAAATTGATCCCTTCCACATGCACGCCCTGCTCCATGACCACTTTTGCCGCCAGCATGGAATCCAGCCCGCCGGAAATCAAGGCCGCCGCTTTTTTTTGTTCACTCATGAGGTTCTGGAAATTAGAAAATCTGCCATTATACGCCGTTCAGGATAATTTTTGCCGCCGCCCGCAAGGCGCTATCTATAATTAGTTAATATCTCTCTGCTAGAGTTTAGAGTAAGCAACATTGTTCCACCGTATATTTTCGGGTGAAATAAAGTTGCTATTTTGTTCATACTGCCCGTTAGAGCTTGTTCTATACGCTGATTGCTGCATCCTGC
>JANEMG010000451.1 GCA_024511045.1 Gammaproteobacteria bacterium
ACTTTTCGTATGCCTACTTTGTTTTCCCTCTGCGCTATCGCACGCCGGATAAACAGTGCGGCCCTGGTCGCTACCGGGGACTAACCGCCTTCGCTTCGCTCTCCATGGCGGTCAGCGATTGTCGAAGTTCAGATCCAGCAGGGTGCCGTCCATGTCCAGTAGTACGGTCTCGATTTTCTCCCAATCCAGCATGGCATGGCGTATAGTTGTCATGATTTCTGTTATGCAGCGAACGTCGATATCGTGGCTGCATGGCAAAGTTACCAGTATAAATCCCCATCCCCGACAGCGGCAAGGGAACGGCAAGCATCATGGCAAAAAATCCGATCATCCTCAATAAAAAGGTCATTGCAGAATCCAGTCTGTTCCGCATCGAGTCGCTGACCCTGGAATTCAGCAATGCCCAGCGCCGCGATTACGAACGGCTGGCGCGCGGCTGTCCGGGTGGCGGGGCGGTGTTGATTGTGCCGATGCTGGACGCTGACACGGTACTCTTGAGCCGGGAATACGCCGCCGGCGTGGGCCGTTACGAACTGGCCCTGCCCAAGGGCAAGATCGAAGCTGGAGAGCAGATCCTGGCTGCTGCCAACCGGGAACTCAAGGAGGAAGTCGGCTACGGCGCGAAAACGCTGCAGCATTTAAAGTCCATTTCCATCGCCCCCAGCTATCTGGAGCATATGACGGACATCATTCTGGCCACCGATCTGTATGAAGAAAGACTGCCCGGGGACGAGCCGGAGGAAATCGAAGTCGTCCCCTGGAAAATGGACAATCTGGCGGAATTGTTCAGCCGCGGCGAATGCACTGAAGCGCGCAGCATCGCCGCCCTGTTTTTGACCAGGGAGTTTCTGAACCATGTCGATCGATAACCTCGCAGCACTGCTGGAAGCCGTCAAAGGCATCGCCCGGGATGCCGGCGAGAAAATCATGGCCATCTATGGCACCGCGTTCAAGGTCGAGCGAAAAAGTGATGACTCGCCGCTGACCAAGGCGGATATGGCGGCGCATCATTGCATCGTCGACGCGCTCGACAAATTGGCCGACTATCCGGTGCTGTCGGAAGAATCAGGAAGCATTCCCTTTTCCGAACGCCGCGCATGGCAAACCTACTGGCTGGTCGATCCACTGGACGGCACCAAGGAATTCGTCAAGCGCAACGGCGATTTCACCGTCAACATCGCCCTGATTCACCAGCACAGACCGGTACTGGGCGTGGTCTATGTTCCGGTGACCCGGCAATGCTATTTCGCCGCACAAGGCCTGGGCGCTTGCAAGCAGGGAGAGGACAGCCCCGCGCAGGCCATCAGAGTCAGGACCCGGGTGCCGGAAAAACTGGTGGTCGCCGGCAGCCGCTCTCATGTCACCCCGGAACTGCAAGACTATCTCGCCAGACTGCCGGCGCATGAACTGCTGTCCATCGGCAGTTCCCTGAAATTCTGCCTGGTGGCCGAAGGCAGGGCCGATCTCTATCCGCGCATGGGCCTGACCTCGGAATGGGATACCGCCGCCGCGCAGTGCGTCGTCGAGCAGGCCGGCGGGCTGGTCACCGATCTGCAGGGCAGGGAACTGCGCTACAACGAAAAGGAGTCCCTTCTGAACCCCTGTTTTCTGGTCTTCGGAGACCGCCGCGTCGACTGGGCAGGCTACGCCAAAAACTGATGGGGCCATGGCTGCTCATCACTCGACGGCCCGGATGGTTGCGCAGCACAGCCATCGCACAGTAAATTTCCGCAGCCCTTTTTGAGGCGGCGGAGCGCCCCCATGACGCCCTCTCTACGAAACAGCTTTTACCCGTCAAAGGTAACCCTCACCCTTAGTAAAAAAAGCCCCTATGGGTGGTTTGTGGAGGAGGTGTCTTTGGCAGGGATGTATTCGCGGCGTCTTCCGGCGCTGACCGCCATGGAGAGCGAAGCGAAGGCGGTTAGTCCCCGGTAGCGACCAGGGCCGCACTGTTTATCCGGCGTGCGATAGCGCAGAGGAGAAACAAAGTAGGCATACGAAAAGTCGCG
>JANEMG010000156.1 GCA_024511045.1 Gammaproteobacteria bacterium
AAAAGTCACCACGAGAAATTCTTATGGTTTTCGCACCTATCGAGGCGCAGAAATTGCCTTATATCATGCACTTGGGAATCTGCCTGCTCCGCCAATGACCCACAGATTTTACTGAGGAGGCAAAATTTTCAATTATGCAGGATTCAGACAGCAAAATTTTTCTGGTCACCGGCGCGACCGGAGCGATCGGGAAGGCCATTGCCCGGCAATTGGCCGCAGCACCGCATTCGGAAGTCGTGCTGCTATGCCGTGACCGGCATAAAGCGGAACTGGCTGTGCAGGATATCATCGATTCCACCGGGAATCCGAAGGTGAATTTTCAGCTCGCCGACCTGGGCAGGCAGCATCAGATCCGTGAACTGGCGAAACGCTGGACCGGCCCGCTGCATGTCTTGATCAACAATGCCGCCTGTACGCCGCGCAGCCGCCAGGAAACACCCGAGGGCATCGAGATGCAGTTTGCCACCAATGTGCTCGGTTACTTTTGGCTCATCGATGCCTTCACCGATATTTTGAAAGCATCGGCGCCGGCCCGCGTGGTCAATGTCGCCAGCTACTGGGCCGGAGGACTGGATCTCGACGATCTGGAGTTCACCCGGCTTGGAAAAAAACCTTTTTCAAGGATAGTCGGAGATGCCCGAATGCTATTGCCGCAACCCGAATTTGCTATAATGGCTCCAACCTCGCAACACATGGCTGCAGCAATGCCCCACCCCTTCATCCCCCGGATTCTCGTCCACCCGGTTCCTGGCAGTGTTTTGATCAGCGATGCCCGCCGCTGAAGTGCGGTTTCCATGAGCGAACATATCCTTTTTCTGACCGGCAAACTGGCGGAAAAGCAGCTTCGGCAGATTCTGCAGAAGATGCAGCCGGACTTCGACTATACCGTGCATCAATTGGGGCTGAAGGTTGCCGCCCTGATGACGGCGGATATGATCCAGCGGCGCCTGAAAGACACCTTCGGCGCCGACCGCATCCTCGTCCCTGGGCGCTGCCGGGGCGACCTGGAGGCACTGTCGGAGCATCTGGGCCTGCCCGTGGAAAGGGGGCCGGAGGAATTGAAGGACCTGCCGCAATTCTTTGGCCAGGAAGCGCACAAGCCCGACCTCAGCCATTACCGCGTGAAGATCTTCGCCGAGATCGTCGAGGCGCCGCATATCACCGTCGAGCAGATCCTCGCCCGGGCCAGATACTACAAAAACAACGGTGCCGATGTCATCGATATCGGCACGCTGCCGGATACCCCTTTCCCGCATCTGCAGGAAGCCATACAGGCATTGAAGGGGGAAGGCTACCGGGTCAGCATCGATTCCCTGAACGATGACGATCTGCTGCTGGGCGGCAGGGCCGGCGCCGATTACCTGCTGAGCCTGCACGAAAGTACGCTGTGGATCAGCGAGGAAGTCGCGGCCACTCCTATCCTGATTCCGGAAAGACACGGTGACCTGGATTCTCTGGACCGCAGCATCGATGTCCTGCAACGTGCCGGGCGGTCTTTTATCGTCGACCCCATCCTCGATCCCCTGCATTTCGGCTTCACCGACTCCATCGTCCGCTACCAGCAGGTGCGCAGCAAGCATCCCGACGTGGCAATGATGTGCGGCATCGGCAATATCACCGAGCTGACCCATGCCGACACTGCCGGCATGAACGCCCTGCTGCTGGGAATCTGCTCGGAACTGGCGATCGATCATATCCTGGCGACGCAGGTCAGTCAGCATGCCTGCCGGGCGATCAGGGAGGCCGATCTGGCGCGGCGCATCATGCATGCGGCTAAACAGAACAACAGCCTGCCCAAGCACATCGATCCAGGCCTCATGGCCCTGCATGAAATAGCCCCGTTCCCCTATCAGCTCAGTGAGATTCAGGAACTGGCCGCCGCCATCAGCGATCCCAGCTACCGCATCCAGACCAGCGTCGAGGGCGTGCATATCTTCAATCGCGACGGCCTGCATTCCGCCACCGATCCCTTCGACCTGTTTCCCAGGCTGCAGGTGGAAAACGATGGCGGCCACGCCTTCTACCTGGGCGTGGAACTGGCCCGGGCGGAAATCGCCTGGCAGCTGGGCAAACGCTTCACCCAGGATCAGCCCCTGCAGTGGGGATGCGCCACCGAACACGTTGAGCAGACCATCGACACACATGCCTTCAAGCCAGCCGGTTCGACATTGCGGAAGAAAAAATGAACCCACACGGCGGTCGATATGTATCGCATTGGAGCAGATTCAGCGCCCGGGATTATCGGCAAGGACTGCCGATACCCTATAATATCCCTTTCCATGTCAGTTTGCCCTGCCGCTATGTTTTCCAGCCATTTACAACTGCCAAACCCATGATTCTTGAAGCCATCGTCACCACGCAAAATTCACAGGGACAAACGCATATCGCGCCCATGGGCATCCATGATATCGGCGCAGAGCTGCTGCTGGTCCTGCCCTTCCGACCTTCCAAGACGCTGGACAATCTGACCAGCACCCGCTGTGCCGTCATCAACTACTGCGACGATGTACGCATCTTCGCCGGCTGCCTGACCGGACGGCGCAACTGGCCATTGCAGCCTGCGGAAAAAATACCCGGCCGGTATCTCAGCCAGG
Source organism: Gammaproteobacteria bacterium (assembly GCA_024511045.1). Lineage (GTDB taxonomy): Bacteria > Pseudomonadota > Gammaproteobacteria > Methylococcales > Methylomonadaceae > JANEMG01. Next base: position 2,595 of record JANEMG010000156.1, read on the forward strand.
CTCTCTCCCATGTGGAAGTGGAGCTGCTCAGGACGGAAGACGATGAGACACGTCCCCGCCTGTACTGCAAGACAGTCCACACGGTCAACCACGGCCCGTTCCGGGGTTTCAACCGGGCGCAATTTTCGGTGCTGGAGGCAGCGATACTGGTCAGCCGGTTGTCCATGCTGAGCCAGGACAAGATCGATGCGGAAATCGACTATCTGCGCATCGGACTGGAGAAAACCGCCGGTGACCGGGAGCGGGAGGCCTGGGAATGGCTGATGCAGGCGATCGATCGATTCAGACGCCAGCAGAGCCAGAAGCGATGACAGGAATGCTCGCCAGTGTATCGACTCTGGCCGAAGCGCAGCTGGCGCTCAAGGCGAAGGTGGACATTCTCGACCTGAAACAGCCGGACCAGGGCACTCTGGGGGCTCTGGATGTAAAAACGGTCCGGGAAATCGTGCTGCTGGTCGATGGCCGCATCCCGGTCAGCGCCACCGTTGGCGACCTGGTCATGCAGCCGGAGATCGTCACCATGGCAGTCCAGGCAATGGCCGATACCGGTGTCGACTACATCAAGATCGGTTTTTTTCCCGGCGGCGACTGGACAGGAAGCATCGCGAGTCTGGGCAAGCTGGCCGCACGGGGCCTGCCGTTGATCGCGGTGTTGTTTGCCGATGCCGAACCGGACCTGGCCATCGTCTCTGCCCTGGCGCGTGCCGGTTTTACCGGCGTGATGCTGGACACCATGGACAAACGGCGGGGATCGTTGTCGTCTGTGCTGGATCGGGAAGAACTTGCCGCCTTCATCGACGCCGCCAAAACCCTGCGCCTGCTGACCGGCCTGGCCGGATCCCTGAGATTACAGGATATCCCCGGACTGCTGCCCCTGCAGCCCGACTACCTGGGTTTCCGCGGCGCTCTATGCCGGCAACACGAACGCACCGCCCGGCTGGAGCCGGCAGCACTGGATCAGATCAGGCAGGCCATCGCCAATCACTCAGCCCATAGGGATCACCATGCGCAAGAAACTCTCCGTTACCTCTAAGATCCTGATCGGCATGGGCATCGGCCTGCTGCTGGGCAGCCTGATCAATGCCTTTGCCGCCAACGTTGCCTTCATCCAGGACTATGTGGTCAACGGCTTTCTGTACGTGGTGGGTGCGGCGTTTATCAATGCCCTGAAAATGCTGGTGGTGCCGCTGGTGACCTTTTCCCTGATCTGCGGCGTGTGCGGCATTGGCGATGTCGGCATTCTGGGCCGGGTCGGCTTGAAAGCTTTCCTGCTGTATATCGCAACCACCGGCCTGGCGGTGGCCATGGCGATGGTCGTGGCCATCCTGATCGCGCCGGGCAAGGATTTCAATCGTGACATCAGCACCGCCACATCGACCGAATTCATGGTCAGACAGGCACCGCCAGTCAGCGAGGTACTGATCAACATCGTACCCAGCAATCCGGTGCATGCCTTCGCCGAAGGCAACATGCTGCAAATCATTTTTTTCGTCATCATGTTCGCTATCGCCATGCTGATGACCGGCGAGACAGGTCGGCAATTGGCCGACGGTGCAGCGAAACTCAATGCAGTGATGATGAAAGTGGTGACCCTGGTCATGGACTTCGCGCCCATCGGGGTGTTCTGTCTGATGGCGAAAACCTTCGCCGAACAGGGTATCGATTTAATTGTTCCGATGATCGGTTATTTCGGTGTCGTGATTCTCTGCCTGCTGCTGCACGCCTTGGGCACCTTCAGCCTGCTGCTGGCCATACTCGCCAGGCTCAATCCGCTGCTGTTCATCAGGAAAATGCGTCCGGCGCACATTTTCGCCTTCAGCACCGCCAGTTCCAATGCCACCATACCGGTGACCATGCAGGTGGTTGAACAGCGCCTTGGAGTTGACAATTCCACGGCGGCTTTCACGATCCCGCTGGGCGCCACGGTCAACATGGACGGTACCGCCATCATGCAGGGCGTGGCCACGGTTTTTATCGCCAACGTCTACCAGATCGATCTCGGCCTCGGCCAGTATCTGACCGTCATCGGCATGTCCATCCTGGCCTCCATCGGCACCGCCGGTGTACCCGGAGTGGGTCTGATCATGCTGGCCATGGTGTTCAACCAGGTCGGCCTGCCCGTGGAAGGCATCGCTCTGATCCTGGGCGTCGACCGCTTGCTGGATATGCTGCGCACCGCCGTCAATGTCACCGGTGACGCCACCGTGACCTGCATCGTCGCCCATGGCGAGAACAGCATCGACCGGCAGATTTACAACGACCCCAATGCCGGCGTGATCACCGAGATCGAATTGCCGCACAAAAAGGAACGCGCCTGATGCGGCAGGCCGCCCTGGCGATGCCCTGGCAGCGTTGGCGGAACAGAAATACCCGGCCGCACAATACCCTGGTTTATTCCGGGTCAGAGGCTTCTAGAAATTCCACGGCAATGCCCTTGCCCGGTTCGACACGAACCACCCTGGCCCGTTGCACCAATGCGTCTTCGATGTCGAGAACCTGCACTTCGACCAGGCTGCCGACCTCCAGCAGAATATCCATTTCACATCTCAGATACAAGCCGCTGTCTGAAAAATCCCGGGTCTGCAGTTTGGCGGTTTTTGCCGGCGGCTTGGCAATCAGTTTCACGTTGGCCCGGTGCGGCAGTCTGACATGTCTGCGCTGTTCTTTACCCTGATTCATCGTTATTTATTATTTTCTGAAAATTAACAGCATTCCGGCAATGATTCCGAGGCCTGACAGCAGTTGACCGCTGGCCGGAAAATTGAAATTGAAGAGCAGCAGAGCATTGCTGCCCAGCAGCCAGAGGGCAAGAAATAACAGCCCCAGGCTGGCAAATCTGCTGGCCATGGCATCGAGCAGCAACATCACGCCGGCGGCAAGGCCCAGGCTGGCGAACAGGATTTCATCATGGCGAAAGCACAGCTGGATAATGTCCTGGATTCCCCTGGCCAGCAGCCATACCCCCAATAATAGCAGACCGGTATTTTTCACAAAAAACCTATATTTCCCTGAGCAGTTTATTCTGCTCGGTATTCTCCAACAAATCAATAAATCCTTGGGCGATGCCGACAAACCTGTCCAGCCCCTGCACATCGGGCAGGGTATTGCTGCCGCGATTTTCCAGGGCTTCGATCACGCTGGCAATGCTAATCAGACTGGTGTCGCGAGCCGGCTGGTAGGCCGAATTCTGCGCCTCACAGCCCTTGATTTCACTGATGATGCCGCCCTCGACCAGGGCCGCCAGGATGGTTTTCAGCAGCGACGCCGGCAGGGACGTTTGTCTGACCAGCGCATGCAGAGACAAGGGCGGCGCACCGTGAATGAATTGCCTGACGATGGCATGGGTGATGTACAGCGCCAGAACCTTGTTCTGAAAAAAGCTGAGCCGCCTGAATTTGTCCTTGTTGCGATAATCGTCGAAATTCTGGTGGTAGAAAGTCAATTCACAGCCAAACAAGACGATCAGCCAGCGCTGACCGCCATGGAGAGCGAAGCGAAGGCGGTTAGTCCCCGGTAGCGACCAGGGCCGCACTGTTTATCCGGGGTGCGATAGCGCAGAGGAGAAACAAAGTAGGCATACGAAAAGTCG
>JANEMG010000157.1 GCA_024511045.1 Gammaproteobacteria bacterium
CCGAAGATCTGTCGACCGACCTTGGGGTTGATGAAATCATCCAGAGCAATCAGCAAACGCCCATCGGTTTCAGGCGATGGAATCAAACGCCAAACACTCTGCCATAACCGTTGCCATGGCCCGTCGCCAGAAAACCGGCAGCTACGCGCTGATTCTGCGCAGTCGGCATTGGGGGCGACTGCAGATCGGCAAGCTGGGCCTGTTGACACTGCGTCCAGGCTATTATATCTATGTCGGCAGCGCCTTCGGTCCAGGCGGCATTCCGGCCCGCACCGCGCACCACCAGAGGGTCCAGGCCTGCCCGCACTGGCATATCGATTATTTGCGCAGGCAGACCGAACTGCTTGCCGTCTGGTACAGCTTCGATACGGTGAAACGGGAGCATCGCTGGGCCGATGTCCTGGCCGGGGAAGAATCCTGCCGCCTGGCAATGCCACGCTTCGGTGCTTCAGACTGTCACTGCCCGGGACATTTGTTCTACAGCGTCCATGCGCCGCAAATTACTGACTTCGAAAGACGATTGCGGCGCATGGACCGCGAACACCCCCTCCTTTACCTCGCCATCTGCAACACTGCAGATGCCGGCCTGCCCGGAAAAAAAAGACGACGGCGCCGGCCGGCAAGCGCGTTGAGTCAGGCCGCCTGAACGGGGATGGCATTGCTGGAACGAATGATTTCGTTCCTTTCATTGAAATAAACCAGCGTCGGCTTGAAATTGATCAGTTCCTGTTCATCATAGACGCCAAAAGTGCAGACAATGATCAGATCTCCCGGACAGGCCAGACGGGCTGCTGCGCCATTGATGGAAAAAATCCTGCTGCCTTCCTCTGCGCGAATGGCGTAGGTGGTGAAACGCTGACCGTTGTTGATGTTGTAGATTTGTATTTGTTCATATTCCCTGATGCCGGAAAAGTCGAGTATCTCGCCATCGATGGCGCAGGAACCTTCGTAATCCAGTTCGGAATGTGTGACACGCGCACGGTGCAACTTCGCTTTCATCATGGTGGTTTGCATAATGGAACAATCCAGAATTTTCAGAACAGGCGATTATGCAACAAGAACAACCGTTGCGCAACATTTATACCGACAATCGCCCGGAAATGAAATCATCCCCGCCGGGCTTGGATTTATCCTGACGAATGATGTTGACCTCAGTCGGATAGGCGAATTCCAGGTTGTTTTTTTCCAGTATTTCAGCAATCTGGAACAGCACGTCCTCTTTGACCTCCAGCCATTCCGCCCAGCTCACCGTCTTGGAAAAGCAGTAGATCAGGATGTCGATGGAAAAATCGCCGTAACGGTCCAGAAAAACCAGCTGCGTCGACTTGATGCCCATGGTATCCTCCTGGGAAGTGAAGCGGTAACGCTTTTGTTTGCGCCCGTGTTTTTCCCGCGGATCCGCGATGCCGGGATGATTGCGCAGCATCTCCCGGATATCGGCCACGGCCTGGCGGATATCCTCCATGCGGCTTTCATAGGTGACCCCGACATGCATCTTGATGCGCCGGCCCACGGCACGGCGGTTCCAGTTCATCACCCCGGAGACCGAAATGGTGGCATTGGGTATGGTCACCAGCGCGTTGTCAAAGGTCCGGATGGTGGTGCTGCGCAGACCGATTTCGGCAACGGTGCCTTCCACGTCATTGATTTTCACCCAGTCGCCCATGCGGAAAACGTTGTCGAAGAGGATGGTGATGCCGCCGAACAGATTGGACAGGGTATCTTTCGCCGCCAAGGCGAATGCCAGGCCGCCGATCCCCAGCGTCGACATGATGGCGGTGATGCTGATGCCGAAATGATTCAGCATGAACGTCAATGCCGCGATGACGATGATGCCCTTGGCGAACTGCATGCCCAGATGCAGCAACTCCTTGCGCAGATCCTTGTTGGCTTCGCTGATTTTTCTGGCCTGGGCAAGCACCACGGTATCCAGCAGCTTGAACAGCAGCCAGACATAGATCAGCGTATAGATGACAAAGAAAAGGTTTTCCAGGGAGGCCTTGTATTCGGTGTTGTACAGCAATGCATAGGTTGCCAGATCGATACTGAAAAACAGCAGCAGATACTGTATCGGCCGCTTCATCTCCTGGTAGATCAGGCTGGAATTTTCTTCCTTCCCACCCTGCAGCATGTATTTCTCAATCAGCCAGCTGCTGCCTCTGACGACCAGCGGATAACAAAAAACAATCAGGGCAATGATGATCAGGGAGACCAGTATGCCGCCCACGTCGATCTTGAACGGCGCCAGTTTGTTGTTGACCGGGGCGATGAAATCGAAATCATTGAAGTAGGAAATCACCGAAATCAACGTAAACTGCTGAAACCACAGGGATGAGGAAATATCCCGGGGATTGTTGATCACGTAGTTCAAAATATCCAGAAAAGTACCGTTCAACAGTTGAAACTCGGCGTAATTTTTCGTCAATTCGGCATAGACCTTGGTTTCCAGATCGGCTTCCGGCAGGCTGACCTTTTCCGCAACCTGCATCCTCTGCTTCCGGACCTTCTCCGCGGTCATGACGATGCTGTCGAGACTTTCATAATTTTTCGACGCCTTGATCAGATAGGTCAGAAAATCCCGCAGCTGCCTGGCCGTCTTGTAGTATTCGAGCTTGATCTGATCGCGCTGTACAGCCAGCTGATTGCCCCGTTCCTGGTTGATGGCAATACGCGACCGCAGCAGGCGCACGGCGCTTTTTTTGGCCTCGAAGGGCAATTGTACTTTCCCGCCCACGCGCAGACGCCGCATCAAATCGCCAAGCAAGCGGTTTTCTTCCGCCAGAACCTGACTGATCTGACTCTCATCTTCAGTCGCCTGCATTTTTTCGTTCAGCCTGTTCAGCTGTTCGACATACCAGGCAATGGGACGCTGCTTGCTCTGAGGCTTTGCAGCGGCAGCCTTCCGGGGTTTCTTGTCCACTGACGCGGCTTTTTGTAGGGCTTCCTGCTGCGGGACCTGGACGGCAGACCTCGCTGCTGCAGCTTCTTCAGGCTGCTGCCTGGAAGTCTCGGGCGTTTCGGCAGCTGCAGCATTTCGCTGTGCCGCAGCCGGCTGCTCCTTGCCAGGTGTTTTTTGCCGCACTGCTTCGGGTGCAATTGCGTCGTCCAGTGAAGAGGCTTCTGGCGGCTTTTCCGGGGCTGCCGCATCGGTTTCGGGGGGGGGCTCCTCGCCCCCCTTCACTTCAGCCTCCGGCATCTGCACACCGGAAGCCGCCTGCCCCGCATCAACGGCAGCACTGGCAGCGCCAGGCTCAATGACAGCAGCCTCCCCGGCAGCGGCGGCAGGCATTGCAAACACGAAAAACTGCAAAAGAAACAGCAGGTATATTTTCATTATCGATGCATATTTATTGACAAAGAATGTTCGAAAAAGCACGGGCAGTGGTTACCGGCAGCCGGATTGAATGAGACAACACCCGGCTGCAGGAATTCCCCGGCATATTTCAGTCACCTGGCGATTTCTTGACCTGGACATTGTCGATCAATCGGGCTTTGCCCAGTTTTGCCGCCACCAGTATGACCAGGTCACGGTCGAAGCGTGCTGCCGGCAGAAGATTGTCGGCACAGCAAATGGAAAAATAATCTGGCTGAAAGCCGGCCTCTGCCAGAAACTGCACCTGCTGCTGCTCGATGACGGAAAAATCCATCGCTCCGGAAACGAGCATTTCCCTGGCATCCAGCAATGACTGGTAGAGTTTCGGTGCGCGACGGCGCTGTGCCGGCGTCAGATAGGCATTCCGGGAACTCATCGCCAGGCCGTCGGCTTCCCGCACCGTAGGTACAGCAACGATGGCAACGGGGATGTTCAGATCCCGGACCATGCAGCGAATCACCGCCAGCTGCTGCCAGTCCTTTTCACCGAACAACGCAAAATCGGGCAGCACCATGTAGAACAACTTGCAGACAATGGTCGCGACGCCGCTGAAATGACCCAGCCGCGACGCACCACAGTGCAGATCGGAAATGCCATTGACGGTGATAAAGGTGTTGCAGCCGGGGGGATAGATTTCCTGCACCGCTGGCAGAAACAGCAGGTCCACGGCATTCTCGTGCAGCTTTTCCCGGTCTTCCCGCTCCGTTCTGGGGTAAGCGGCAAAATCCTCTCCTTCGCCAAACTGCGTGGGGTTGACAAAAATGCTGACCACCACGCGGTCGGCAGTCTTCCGTGCCGTCCTCACCAGCTGCAGATGACCTTCGTGCAGATTGCCCATGGTCGGGACCAAGGCGATGCTTTCGCCTGTCTGTTGCCACTGCTTGATTTGCCCGCGCAAATCTGTGATCGTCGTGACTATGCGCATTTTTTCAAAATCCGTGTTCTGCATCCGGAAAGAGGGACTGCCTGACCTCCGACACATACAGCTGCACGGCGGCATCGATGCCGCCGCCGGCAGCCTGCAGGTAGTTTTTGGAAAACCGCGGCCGCCTGCCAATGCCGATGTCCAGCATGTCGTACAGGACCAGCACCTGACCGTCGCAATCCACACCAGCGCCGATGCCGATGACGGGAATGCGCAGTTCCCGGCTGATTGTGCGGGCCAGCTGGGCGGGAATACATTCCAGCACCAGCATGGCGGCTCCCGCCTGCTCCAGCTGCCGGGCCTGTTCCAGAATCTTGTCCGCTTCGTCTTCTTCCCTGCCCTGCACCCGGTAGCGGCCCAACTGGTTGATCGATTGCGGCAACAAACCCAGATGTCCGCAAACGGCAATTCCCTGATTGCTCAGAAACTCGATGATTTCCGGCCTGGCCCCCTCCAGCTTGACCACCTGGGCACCGCCCGCCTGGATCAGGCGGGCGGCATTTTCGGCGGCAAGTTCCACAGTTGCACAGCTCATGAACGGCAAATCGGCAATCAGCAGGGAACGCCGCCGCCCCCTGGCCACGCAGGCCGTATGATAGACCATATCGCTCATGCTCACCGGCAGCGTGCTGCCATGCCCTTGCACGACCATGCCCAGGGAATCACCGACCAGAATGGCATCGACGCCGGCATTGTCCAGTATGGTGCTGAAGCTGGCATCATAGGCCGTCAGGCAGGTGATTTTCTCCCCCGCCCGCTTCATCGCCGCCAGGTCGAGGATGGACAACGGTTTGATTGTCGAATCAGCGAGATATTGTGTCACTCAGGCAATCCTTTCCAGGCCGTCACGTGGACAGTTGTCGACGAGTTCCGCCAGCCGCCCCAGGCCGGGAACCGTGAGTTCCGGCGCGATTTCAAACAAGGGATATAAAACGAAGGCCCGTTCGGCGATGCCGACATGGGGCACGATCAAATGCGGCAGCCGGATCTGCCGTTCCCCATACAGCAGAATATCCAGATCCAGGGTTCTGCCCCCCCAGCGCAGGCCTTTTCTGACTCTGCCCTGGCTGTTTTCGATCGCCTGCAGACATGCCAGCAATTTTTCCGGCGTCAGCGTGGTTGCGATCGCCATGACGGCATTGACATAATCAGGCTGATCCTGCGGACCCATGGGCGGGCTTCGGTAAAGACTGGAAAATGCCAGCTCCTGAACCCCGTCGAGAGCGGCGATCGCCAGACGCGCCGCCTTGATCTGCTCGACAGGCTGCTCCAGATTGCTGCCCAGGCCGATGTAGGCAGTCTGCGCGCGCACTTCAGAAGGCATCGTTGTCCGGCAAAAGGCCCTTGCCGCAGCCATGCAGGTTGCAAATGTTCATGTATCGATTGGGTTCTGCCTCGCTTTACCCTGGAAATTTCTTCTGGGTCTGCGCTGCCTGCCGCTTCTTTTCCACGAGGTGCGGGTCATTTTCAGCTGCTCCTTTTCATCGGCCTCCTGAAACCGCGTCCACCACTCGGCCAGTTCGCTGTCGGCCTGTCCTGTTTCCGAGCGCAACAGCAAAAAATCATAGGCGGCCCGAAAGCGGGGGTGGGTCAGCAGCTTGTGGGGCCGGACACCTGTGCGCTTTTCAAAGCGCGCCTGCAGATTCCAGACTTCGCGCATCGACAATCCCACCCGCTTGGGAAAGGCCGTGCTTTTCAGCTGCCGGGAAATCACTTCGCTGCCAGCCTCCTGGTAAGCAACCGACTCAGCGGCACCCTGCTCCATTTTCGCCGCCGCGAGCGCCCGTACCGGCTCCCATAAAAAGGCAGCCAGCAGAAAATAAGGCGTCACACCTTTCC
>JANEMG010000452.1 GCA_024511045.1 Gammaproteobacteria bacterium
CCTTCCCGACCGCCTTTCCTGAGCAGGAACAACGCGACAATGGCCAGACTCAACAGCGAAAGGGGCAGCACCCGTTGTGAAAGCCCGCCCAGTATGCCGGCGATGAGCATGGCCCGAGTGCGGCTGTACAGGATGAATTCGACAAAATCAGCCATAACCAGTCTGATGAAACGTAATTGCGTGACTCTACAGTATTGAAAATTATCGCATGGATAACAACCAAAAAATGATTTTTTGCTGGCAACCCTGGCTGTCGCGTCACATTCCGCTTGACTCTGGGCGGCGAAAAAACCGGCGCAGCATGTAGCTGACGGGCAGTGCCATTTTGAAGCGCGTACCGGCCAATGGCAGGGATTTGAAGCCATGATGGATTCTCCGCCAATGCCTGTCCCGCAGGGCGGGATCCCCCGTGCTCTGCAGCACCTCGTCCAGATAGAGATGGATCGTTTTTTTCGCCAGATGGGTATGCCCGGAGGCATAGTTGTCGATGGCGATATGGATTCTGGCGATGTGCGTATCGATTCCCCAATACCTCCATTCATCGACCAGCTGCAAATAGCCCTTCCCCAGGCCATTGATTTCGATGGCCATGTTCAGTCCCAGCAGCTCCGGCAGAAACTGCCTGGAAAAGCTGGCCAGCAGCAGCATGTAGACCGGCAGGTCGAAAGCGCTGTCGATGAATCCCGGATGCATGGCAAATTCCCTGCTGTGCACCGGCGGCAGGTTGATATCCAGGCTGTCCAGCAGTTGCCGGTAGATATAGGGGTGATTCTACTGCAGTTGTCCGTTGCCCGTTTCATCGCAATAGATGCGGAACAGAATTTCTGAAATGGCCGGGTAGACGCCGTGCAGGTCCAGGCTGTTCTGCAGCCAGCAGCCATCGATCAGTACCGTTGGCGCCATCTGCTGCAGCCCCCAGACATAGGCCCTTCTGGAAATTCCAGGCTTCCCCTGCAGCGGCTGATAGGCACTGATTTCCCGTTGGTAGATTGCCTTTATAAAGGCATCGAAGCGCGCATGACTGTATTGCCGGAAGGGCGCGGGATGGCACAGTGCACTGGCCTGCAGCAAGCGCTTCACCCTGTGTCTGGCCTGCTGCGCGGCATCGGGAAACAGATCGCCATTGACCAGCTGGTAATAGAGCTCTCTGCCGCTGACGCTGCGTCGTCCGACCCGCACGGTCGAATGCCCTGCCGGCGGGTCGACACCGGCAGTCATTTCCGTTTCCCGTTCGAACGCCGGCTCCGCCCTGACCGAGCCATGCTGCAGCCAGTCCCGCACCCTGTCCCGCTCCTGCGCGTCCAACACGCCAAACATCGGTCCGTCGGCTTCGAACAGCTGCAGCAGACGGCTCTCAGCGGGGTTGCTGCCGTCCACATAGCGGGAATCCCGCAATGCCTGCAAAAATTCCCGGCTGTTGGCCGGCAGGCCGGCAAACCATCCTTCCAGGGAGGTCCCCTGCAATTGAATTTTCCGGTGATGACCAAGGGCGGCCGCCGCTTTCTGCTGCAGCAGTCTGGCAAAGGCCTGGGAGGGGGACAGCGGAGCGTCCAGAACCCTGAACAAACCATCCCGGCTGCACCGCATCTGATGACAGTAGAGCCAGCAGCCTTTTTGCAGTCGCCGCCACAATGCCTGCTGCTGGCCGGGAAACAATTCCAGATACTGCCGGATACAATCCTGCAGCAGCGGCAGCTGTTTGTCGATGCGCCGCTGCCGCTGCCGGAAAAAGGGCGCATCCAGTTGCCGGCCGGGGCAGCATACTTCCAGAAGAGTGGGAAATTGACAGTAAGCGATGGTAAAGCCCAGCAGTTCAGGAAACAGCAACCGGGGCAGGCGGGCAAGCGCCAGCTGTACGGCGGCGAAATCGAACATTTCCGCCTGCAGATCTGCGCGGCAGCTGTACTCGCTGCTGTGCAGCAGGGGGGGGTCGATGCCGGCAGTCGACAACAGCGCAAGGTATACCGTTGGCAAATCATAATTTAGCAAAACAGTAGCACC
>JANEMG010000158.1 GCA_024511045.1 Gammaproteobacteria bacterium
TGCCGGGCCTTCGCAGCCGGTGGAGGTCCTGGGCTTGTCCGGGACGCCCCAGGCCGGTGAGGAATTCCAGGTGGTGCCCAACGAGCGCATCGCCAGAGAACTGGCGGAGCACCGGGAAGAGGAGAGCCGCCTGCAGAAGCACGCCGCTCAGCAGGCGAGCAAGCTGGATGAAGTGTTCTCGAAGATGGAGGCGGGCGAAACGGCGGTATTGAATCTGGTGGTCAAGACCGATGTGCAGGGCAGTCTGGAAGCCTTGCGCGAATCCCTGGTCAAGCTGTCCAGCGATGAAGTGACGGTGAAAGTGGTGTATGGCGGCGTCGGCGGCATCAATGAAGGCGATGCCAATCTGGCCCTGGCCTCCAATGCCATCATCATCGGCTTCAATGTGCGCGCCGACGCGGCGGCAAGAAAACTGATCTCCGAGAAAGGCATCGATCTCTATTATTACAGCGTCATCTATGATGTCATCGATGAAGTGAAGGAATCCATTACCGGTATGATGGCACCGGAAATCAAGGAGCAGATCGTCGGTACCGCCGAAGTGCGCGACGTGTTCCGTTCACCCAAATTTGGCGCCATTGCCGGCTGCATGGTCAGTGAAGGCGTGGTCAAGCGAAATCTGCCCATTCGCGTGCTGCGTGACAACGTGGTCATCTATGAGGGGCAGCTGGAATCGCTGCGCCGCTACAGAGAAGACATTGCCGAAGTGAAGGCGGGTATGGAATGCGGCATCGGCGTGAAAAATTATAACGACGTCAAAGTGGGCGATCAGATAGAAGTGTTCGAACGTGTCGAAGTCAAGCGGGAAATCTAACCGGAATTAACAGTCGATGGCAAGAGAATTTGGCCGCAGTGCGCGGGTTTCTTCGCAGATACAAAAAGAGCTGGCGCTGATTCTGCAGCGCAGTTTCAAGGATCCGCGTCTGGGTTTCGTCACCGTCAACGAAGTCGTCGTCTCGCGCGACCTTGCGGTGGCGAAGATCTATGTCACGGTATTGAATGCCGATCGGCAGTCCATACAGGAAAACATCGTGATTTTGAATGAAGCGGCACCCTGGTTGCGCAAGGAAGTGGCAGCCAGGATGAAAATGCGGCATATTCCGGAAATGCGCTTCTATTATGACGATTCCATCGATACCGCAATGCGGGTGGAGGCGTTGCTGAAGGAATTGCAGCGGGAAAAACCACCCGAGCAGGACGAGGACTGAATGAGCAGACGCAGGCATTCCGGCCGCGAGGTGCACGGGATCTTGTTGCTGGACAAACGACAGGGTGTTTCCTCCAATGCAGCGCTGCAGGAAGTGAGACGCCTGTTTGCCGCCAAAAAAGCCGGGCATACCGGCAGTCTGGATCCACTGGCGACGGGGTTGCTGCCAGTCTGTTTTGGTGAGGCGACAAAAATTTCCGGCCTGCTGCTGGACGATGACAAGCGCTACCGGGTGGTCATCCGGCTGGGTGTCGTTACGGATACCGGTGACGCGGAGGGCAAGGTGTTGTCGACGCAGCCGGTGCCGATCTTCGAGCGGCACCGGATCGATCGCTGCCTGGCGAAGTTCACAGGCTGCATCGAACAGGTTCCGCCGATGTATTCCGCCTTGAAGCATCAGGGGAAAAGGCTGTATGAGCTGGCCCGGGAGGGGCAGGAGGTGCAGCGCAAGCCGCGCCGGATCACTGTCCATCGCATCGAATGCCTGGACTATGCGGGTGATCTGTTGACCCTGGACGTCAGTTGTTCCAAGGGGACCTATATCAGGACATTGGCGGAAGACATCGGCGCGGATCTGGACTGTGGCGCCTCGGTAAAAGAGCTCAGACGGCTTGCCGTGGGCGGCTTCAGCATCGATGCTGCCTGGACGCTCAAGCAGCTCCAGGCACTCGACGATACACAGCGTCTGCAATGTCTGCAGCCAGTCGATCAGGCATTGCTGGCCTGGCCGAAAATCATCCTGGACAGGGACCTCGCGGACAGAATCCGGCAGGGCCAGAAAATCGTTCCGATAGAGCAGCTGCCGCCGGGGATGGTAAGGATCTATACTGCTGCAGGCATCCTGGGAATCGGCGAAATCGATCCGCACGGCGGGCTGGCGCCCAGGAGATTGTTCAGGATTCAGGGAAACGCCGATTGCCGGGGGATGAACAGTTGAATCGCAGACATCTGCCTGGAATCGGGCAAAAATGCCGTAAACAGGTGCTGAAAATTCCTGTACAGAGAGTATAATTAGTTCCCGTCCATAAATGACGGGAAATAATTCCAGCACAGGGAAGTGCTGGCATAATCAATGGCCATAAGCCATTGATTATGAAGAAAACAGCCAATCGCATTTGCTGTTTTCTTTCTATAAACACCCCATGGATGGGTGTTTATAGATGCTAACTGATTAGTTCGCGTCCATAAATGACGGGAACCAATGACAGCCGGGTAATGTTTCTGCACCCTATTGTGGAAATATTTTCGGCAACCCTGCGCAAAGACGATGACTTTGTGCACCATGACTGGCTGCCCACTGGACAGCCAGAATTTTTATGACATTAAATTTATAGATAGGGGCTTAAACATGCCATTTACAGCAGAACAGAAGCAGGCAGTGATTGAAGAATACCGCTTGTCACCAACAGATACCGGTTCACCTGAAGTGCAGGTTGCACTTTTGACGGCGCATATCCTGCATTTGACACCACATTTTGCACAGCATAAAAAAGACAACCATTCCCGCCGGGGATTACTGCGCATGGTCAACCGACGTCGCAAACTGCTCGATTACCTGAAAAGCAAAGATATTACCCGCTACAAGTCGCTGATTCAGCGTCTTGGTTTGCGCAGATAGACAAGGAGGCCATTGGTGCGGCAGCCTTGAATTGCAGGACTGCGGATTAGTATTGTTTGTTATGTTCAAAGCCTGCCAAGGCATTTCATTGGCAAATGAAAATAGCAGCTGTACTGGCTTGGAGAACATGATCTGTTGTTGGGAAATTCCGGTTGCGGCAACGACAGAGCAGGTTCTGAAGTTGGACGTTGGAGACGACCATAACCAGAATTATATATTTCGCAGGCGAATATCACGTACCCAGACAAGAGATTTATTGTCGAAGACAAGGCGAAAAGTTGCTGTTGCAGCGCGTTTTTTGTTTTGCCGCGTCGTAGCCGAAGGTTACTTTGGAGTGCGGGAAATTCATCTGCCGGGAATATATACCGTTGGCAAATCATAATTTAGCAAAACAGTAGCACCAGAAAATGCCGTAAGCATTTGTTAATATGTGATATGTTTCTATTAGCCGGCTGTTTCTGGCTGCTAAATTTTCAAGTGCGGAAAGTATAGATTAAGGAAACGGTATTTGCGATTTGCTGTTTCCTGCATAATCGACGGCTTGTGGTCATTGATTATGCCGACACATCCCGCCGGGCCGGTGTCCGCCATTCATAGACGGACACTGCCCGGCAGGAGTATGCGATGAACCGTGTTCAACCGGGTGGGCCCGATGCTTGAAATAGCCGAAATTACCGAAAGAGCGAAAAAAATAAAATTGCTGATACTGGATGTCGATGGCGTGTTGACCGATGGCAAACTGTTTTTTGACGATCAGGGCAGGGAATATAAATCCTTTCATGCCCGCGACGGACACGGCATCAAACTGCTGCGGCAGAGTGGTGTCGAGGTGGCGGTGATTTCCGGGCGCAGTTCCCGGTCGGTGCAGCTGCGCATGCAAAGCCTGGGCATCGAACATGTCTATCAGGGGCAGGAGGACAAGCTGCTGGCATTGCATGACATGCTGCAGATTCTGGCCATTTCCCCAGGGCAGGCAGCCCATGTCGGCGATGACCTTCTGGATCTGCCGATCATGCGCAAGGTCGGTCTGGCGATAGCGGTCGACGATGCCAATTTCGCCGTCAAGGACTATGCGCACTGGTGCACTTCATTGCCGGGAGGGCAGGGCGCGGTCAGGGAAGTCTGTGATTTTATCATGCAGGCCCAGGGTAATCTGGAGACTGCAATCAATTCCTATCTGTAGACAATGCAGCGACAGATGACAGGCTATCTGCTGTTGCTGCTGTTCGCCGCCTTTACCTGGTGGCTGGTGGAGCGCTCCGAACCCGACGAAATGCGTCTGGCGGTTCCGCCGCACAGCGCCGATTATTTCAGTACCGGCTACAGGAAAATCGAGATGAACCTGCAGGGCAAGCCTGAAAACAGGCTGGATGCGGAAAAAATGACCCACTACAGCGACGACGACACCACGGTGCTGGAGCGGCCGGTCATGACCTTCTACAAAACGGATGCACTGGCCTGGCTGATCAAATCGGAAACGGGGCTGCGCTCCCCCGATGGCAAGCTGCTGTACTTGAATGGCAAGGTGGTCATCGAACAATTCGAGGCGGACGGCGAACAGAAACTCAGGGTGAATACCAGCAACGTGCGGGTCAAGCCAGCGAAAAAATATGCGGAAACCGATGAATGGGGGGAGATCATTACCAGCAGCGACTGGGTTTCGGGAACGGGCATGCAGATATTTTTTGCCGAACCCGTACGCCTGCGCCTGCTTTCCAATGTACGGAGTATTTATGCGGCAAAATAAACTTTTTTCAATGATTGGGTCGGGCGTTTCCGGTCATGCGGCAAGGGAAACACCACGCTGCTGCCTGGCGATTTCATCGCCCCTGCTGCTGGCCTGGCTGCTGTTGTTGCTGGGCTGGTGCGGTTCTACAGCACTGGCCCTGGAGGGTGCTGCAGATCAGCCGATCTATATCGATTCCAACAGTGCCATCTATGATGACAGCAAAGGCATCAGCATCTATACCGGCAATGTCATCGCCAGGCAGGGCAGCATGCACATGAATTCCAGCAAGCTGGTCGTGTATCTGAAAAACGGCGAGGTCGACAAGCTGGTCGCCACCGGCAATCCGGCCCGTTTCAAACAGACACCCGAGGAAGGCAAGGAGGACATCAAGGGCAAGTCCCTGACCGCGGAATACTATCCGAACAAGGCGTTGCTGATATTGATCGACGACGCCGTGGTCTGGCAGGGGGGAAATACCTATGCCAGCGAGGTCATCAAATACAACAGCAAGACTTCGGTGGTCATGGCCGGGGAAAAATCCACCGACAGCAAGCGTGTGCATGTCGTGTTGCAACCCAAGAAAAAGAACGGCTCAGCAAATGGCAAGACTGGCGGCAAGACAACTGATCAAAAAGTACAATAAGCGCAACGTCGTCGACGGCGTCGCCCTGCATGTCGATACCGGCGAAATCGTTGGCCTGTTGGGCCCCAACGGCGCCGGCAAAACCACCAGTTTCTACATGATGGTCGGCCTGATCAAGGTGGATGCCGGAGAAATTCTGCTGGACCTGCAGGATATCACCTATTATCCCATGCATATCAGGTCGCGCATGGGGATCGGCTATCTGCCCCAGGAGCCATCGGTTTTTCGCAAACTCACCGTTGCAGACAATCTGCGAGCCGTCCTGCAGCTGCGGGAGGACCTTACGCCAGGACAGATGGAACTGATCATCGAGGAGCTGCTGCAGGAATTCAGCATCGACCATTTGCGCAACCAGATCGCCCTGGGGCTTTCCGGAGGGGAGCGCCGCAGAGTCGAGATTGCCCGGGCCCTGGCGACGGATCCGCAATTCATATTGCTGGATGAGCCCTTTGCCGGTGTCGACCCCATCTCTGTGCTGGATATCCAGAAAATTATCGACCAGCTGCGCAAGAGAAAAATCGGCATTTTGATCACCGAGCACAATGTAAGGGAAACGCTGCGCATCTGCGACAGGGCCTATATTCTCAATTCCGGCAAGGTGATAGCCGAAGGCAGCGCCGATGAAATCGTCGCCAATGATGAGGTCAGGAGGGTTTATCTGGGTGAGAATTTCAGCCTTTGAGGAAATACTGGTCACTACGGGTTTTCCAGTTTTGCAAGGGACTGCTCTTTTTCCCTGCTTCCTGCCCCGGACAGGCCAGGATTGCCTTTTTCGCTGCCTGCTTAAGGAAAAAAACTCAATATAGAGGTAAATGCAAAACTCGAAAAACCAGTGAATTTTTTGGCTAACTGGCGCCAAAACAAGGGGATAAGGAGGGGCGTGTCTGGTGCCTGTTTGTTATGATAGGCGCTCCAAAACTCAA
>JANEMG010000159.1 GCA_024511045.1 Gammaproteobacteria bacterium
CGAGGCTCGGCGGACATCTCGGTCGTAAAAATGATTTGCCACCCGGACATCAGATAATGTGGCAAGGGTATACCGCCTTACAGTTTATGTGTACTGGTTTCATGCTGCAGGATGGGGGGTGATATTGTGTGCGATGACTTATGGGTAATAGGCAGCCCTAGCATATTTTCATGAATATCCGTTGAATGGCCGGTGGCTTCCGCAACCGCTCGAATAAACCATCACGTTGCCGGCAACTGGCCTGTAAACGGCCCTGGCTGAACAAGTCAATTTTATGCCTGGGGCAGTAAATCTGGTAGAATTGGCAAATTTATTCGGAAAGATAATTGATCGATGAAACTGGAATTTAGAGGGACGACCATCGTCTCCGTCCGCCGGGGCAACAAGGTGGTGATTGGTGGCGATGGCCAGGTCACGTTGGGCAATACGGTGATGAAAGGCAACGCCCGCAAGGTGCGGCGGCTGTATCATGACAAGGTGATTGCCGGTTTTGCCGGAGCGACTGCCGATGCCTTCACCCTGTTCGAGCATTTTGAAGGCAAGCTGGAGAAGCATCGCGGCAATCTGACCCGGGCCGCGGTGGAAATGGCCAAGGACTGGCGTACGGATCGGGCGTTGCGCCGCCTGGAAGCGCTGCTGGCGATTGCCGATGCGAAAACCTCATTGATCATTTCCGGGACCGGGGATGTCATCGAACCGGAACAGGATCTGATCGCCATTGGTTCGGGAGGTCCCTATGCGCAGTCTGCCGCCCGGGCGTTGATCGAGAATACCGATCTGGATGCCAGACAAATCGTCGAAAAGGCGCTGCAGATCGCTGCCGATATCTGCATCTATACCAACTGCAACCTGCGTATCGAAGAACTGGATGCCGAAGTTGGCGGCCACGGTGCCTGATTCACCTGCAAGGCAAGTGACGCTGTAGCTGTATCCGCTGCTGTTTCCGGTGCCAGGCCTGAACGGGGAACAGCAGAACGCTTGTCTGTTGTGGAAATTCCTGCATGCAGTCTCCCCGCAGTAACATCCTCTCCGTCGGTGAGGAGGCAGAATTCTTACGCAACGACCGATAAAACGTTTTAGAAGAGAAATCCAACAATGACCCAAATGACGCCGAAAGAAATCGTCCATGAGCTGGACAAGCATATCATTGGCCAGTCCAGCGCCAAACGTTCCGTTGCCATTGCCCTGCGCAATCGCTGGCGCCGTTCCCAGGTATCCCCCGAACTGCATGAAGAAATCACGCCGAAAAACATTCTGATGATCGGTCCGACCGGCGTCGGAAAAACGGAAATCGCCCGGCGCCTGGCGCGACTGGCGAATGCTCCGTTCATCAAGATTGAGGCGACCAAATTTACCGAAGTCGGGTATGTCGGCCGGGATGTCGAATCCATCATCCGCGATCTGGTGGATACTGCGGTGAAACAAACCCGTGAAGAGGAGATGGCAAAAGTACAGAACCGCGCCATGGATGCGGCAGAGGAAATCATACTGGACCTGCTGCTGCCCCGCGCCGAAGGCGGCATGCTGTCGGATACGGAAGCTGCGACGCGGCAGAAGATGCGCAAGAAACTGCGCGAGGGCGATTTCGACGACAAGGAAGTGGAGATCGATGTCAGCGCCGCGCCGATTGGTGTGGAAATCATGGCGCCGCCGGGTATGGAGGAAATGACCAGTCAACTGCAGGGCATGTTCCAGAATATCAATGCCGGCAGAACCCGGAGCCGTAAATTGCCCATCCGGGAGGCGATGAAAGTGCTGCAGGAGGAAGAGGCGGCGAAAATGATCAATGAGGAAGAGGTGAAGATGCGTGCCGTCGAGGCGGTGGAACAGAACGGCATCGTGTTCCTGGATGAAATCGACAAGGTCTGCAAACGCTCGGAGCTTGGCGGTGGCGGCGGCGAAGTCTCCCGTGAAGGGGTGCAGCGCGACCTGCTGCCACTGGTGGAAGGCAGCACCGTCAGCACTAAATTTGGCATGATCAAGACGGATCACATTCTGTTCATTGCCTCCGGTGCCTTTCATCTGTCCAAGCCATCCGACCTGATTCCTGAACTGCAGGGACGCTTCCCCATTCGCGTGGAACTGGATGCCCTGTCGGCAGAGGATTTCGTCAGGATTCTGACCGAACCCGACGCCTCCCTGACCGAACAGTATGCTGCTCTGCTGGCAACGGAAGGTGTCGAACTGCAGTTCACCGAGGATGGCATTCAACGCATCGCCGAACTCAGCTGGCAGGTCAATGAAACCACGGAAAATATCGGCGCAAGGCGTCTGCATACGGTCCTGGAGCGGCTGCTGGAAAGTGTTTCCTTCGATGCTCCCGATATGCTGCAGAAGTCTGTATTGATCGACACGACCTATGTGGACGAGCACTTGTCGGAATTTGCCGAAGATGAAGATTTGAGCCGCTATATTTTGTGATTTGTCATGCGTTTGAGCGTTGATGCCATCGAAGCCCAGCCGACCGAAATCAAGCTGCACCAGGTTTCCAGAGTTCTGGAAATCAGTTTCGATGATGGCAGGACCTTCCGGCTTCCCTATGAATATCTGCGTGTCTATACGCCATCCGCCGAGGCGCTGGGACATGGGCCGGGGCAGGAAGTTCTGCAGGCCGGCAAGGAGCAGGTGACCATCGTGGAGATCAAGCCCATAGGCAATTATGGCATCGCGCCCAAATTCAGCGACGGGCACGACAGCGGTATCTTTACCTGGGAGTTGCTGTACAAACTGGGTGAGGACCAGCAGGAATTATGGGCGGATTATCTGCACCGGCTGGAGCAGGCCGGTCATCGGCGGGAGGCCCCTGGGCAGGGTGATCAGTGACTGTCCATAAATGGCGGACACAATTGATGTAGCATTGAAAACTCATGCAGGGCGGGCCAAAACACAGCATACCCGACAATGCAGCCGAACTGCCAAATTAACAAATTCAACAATGGAAAACAGGTGCTGTACCGGACAAGACTATGACAGAAAATAACACAACACATTTCGGCTTTAAAAAAGTGGCCGTGGAAGAGAAAGCCAATCTGGTGAAGGGCGTTTTCGATTCCGTAGCGGACCAGTATGATCTGATGAACGACTTGATGTCGCTGGGTATTCACCGCATCTGGAAACGTGTCGCGGTACAGTTGAGCAACGTTCGGGAGGGTGAACGGGTTCTCGATCTGGCCGGGGGCACCGGTGACCTGACCACGCTTTTTGCCAAGCGCGTCGGCAGGCAGGGCGAGGTGGTGCTGGCCGATATCAATGCTTCGATGCTGCGCAACGGCAGGGATCGGTTGATCGACCGCGGTCTGGTGGGCAACATCCGCTATGCCCAGGTCAATGCGGAAAAACTGCCCTTTTCGGACAACAGCTTCGATTGCGTGTGCATCGGTTTTGGCCTGCGCAACGTCACCGACAAGGATGCCGCCCTGCGTTCCATGTATCGGGTCCTGAAGCCGGGCGGGCGGGTGATTATCCTGGAGTTTTCCCATCCCACCGACAAACTGACCGAAAAAGTCTACGATTTCTACTCCTACAATCTGCTGCCCAGGATGGGTGAATTGATTGCCAAGGATGGCGAAAGCTATCGTTATCTGGCGGAATCCATTCGCATGCATCCCAGGCAGGACGAATTGAAGAGGATGATGGAAAATGCCGGATTCGAGCGCTGTGAATATTTCAACATGACCCAGGGCATCGTTGCGGTGCATCGCGGATACAAATTTTAATTCCATGATCATCAAACCGTTATTGATTGGCGCCATCGAGGCGGCGCTCAACCACTATCTCGGACTGGCGGAAAATGCCGGGCAGTTTCTTCGTCCGCTTGCGGGTAAGGTCATCAAGGTACAGGTTCAGCCCTTCCTTTGGGATTTTTATCTGTGCCCAACAGCGGAATCGATACAGCTGCTGGAATGCTACCCGCAGCAGCCGGATGCCGTTTTGACGGGCAGCGCTGCCGCGCTGGGTCTGATGACCTTGAAGGCCGCGCCGCTGCACAGTTTTTTCGCCGATCAGGTGAGGATAGAAGGCGATCAGGAAGTCGGTGAACAATTGCTGCAGCTTTTCGATCGGGTGGATTTCGACCTGGAAGCGAAGCTTGCGCCATTGGCCGGTGAAAACGTCGCGCACCGGCTCGGGCAGCTGCTGCAGTCCGGCAGGCAGTGGGGCGAGGAAACGGCGACCAGCCTGAAACTGGATATCGAGGAGTATCTGCAGGAGGAAAGCCGGGATCTGCCAGCGCGGCCGGAAGTCGACAGGTTCTATCGCCAGGTCGAAACGCTCAGTGCCGATGTCGACCGTCTGCAGAGCAGAGTGGAAAAACTGCAGGAGGCCATGCAGAATGCTCCCAGCAAGGCATGATGACGAGCCGCGCTTGCGTGCCATGCCGGTAATTCCATGCCGATCGACCACGCCGCGAAAATCTGTTTGGCCAGCCGCCATTCAACCCCAGACAAGGTAGACCTGTGATACGTCCCAGACTGTTATTTCGTTTAATCCATATCAACTGGATCCTGGTTTACCATGGACTGGACGAAATCGTACTGAAAACACATTTATTCCGGCCGATTCGCTACCTGGCGGTTTCTTCACCGTCCTTCTGGATGAGAAAACGTACCGAATCCCGTGGCGTGAGGATCCGCCGTACGCTGGAGGACCTGGGGCCGATCTTCGTCAAGTTCGGACAGGCCCTGTCCACACGCAAGGACCTGCTGCCCGACGACATCGCCGATGAACTGGTCAAGCTGCAGGACAAGGTGCCTCCTTTTCCCAATGAAATTGCCCGCAGGATTATCGAAAAGGAACTGGACATGTCCGTCGATGAGGCCTTTGCGGAATTCGATGCCGAACCGCTGGCTTCGGCTTCGGTCGCCCAGGTGCATACCGCGGTCCTGCCCGACGGTGAACAGGTCATCGTCAAGGTCCTGCGCCCGGACGTGGAAAAGCGCATCCGTTCCGATGTCGAGCTGCTCTATGAGCTGGCGAAATTCGCCGCCAGGTTCTGGGCCGATGCGCGCCGCCTGAGGCCCATCGAGGTGGTGGCCGAATTCGAAAAGACCCTGATCGATGAACTGGACCTGGTCCGGGAAGCCGCCAATGCCGCCAAGCTGCGGCGCAACTTCATCGATTCCGAGGCGCTTTATGTGCCGGAAATTCACTGGCCGCTGACCCGCCAGAAGGTGCTGGTCATGGAGCGCATCCATGGCATACCGGTCGGGGAAGTCGAACAGCTCAGGGAAGCCGGCGCCGACTTCAAGCTGCTCGCCGAGCGCGGCGTGGAAATCTTCTTCACCCAGGTTTTCCGGGACAATTTCTTTCATGCCGACATGCACCCGGGCAATATCTTCGTCGAAGTGCCCGGGAAATATCTGGCCGTCGATTTCGGTATCGTCGGCACGTTGTCGCTGTCGGACCAGCGTTATCTCGCGGAAAATTTTCTGGCGTTCTTCAATCGCGACTATCGCCGGGTCGCGGAAATGCACGTCGAGTCGGGCTGGGTGCCGGGGAAAACGCGGGTGGAGGAATTCGAGTCGGCGATCCGCAGCGTCTGCGAACCGATCTTTGAAAAGCCGCTGAAGGAAATCTCCTTTGGCCATCTGCTGCTGCGCCTGTTCCAGACGGCCCGGCGTTTCGATATGACGGTACAGCCGCAGCTGGTGCTGCTGCAAAAGACCTTGCTCAATATCGAAGGGCTGGGGCGGCAGCTGTATCCGGAACTGGATCTATGGCAGACGGCCAAGCCCTTTCTGGAAAAATGGTTTCATGAACGCCTGGGACCCAAGGCGAAGCTGAAGAAAGCCGTGGAGCAGATCCCCGAACTGGCCGAGCAGTTTCCGGAAATTCCAGGCCTGGTGTACCGGGTGCTGGACGATGCCGCCCATGCCCGGCTGCAGGTGCAGAATATCAGCCAGGAAAAGGAAATGCTGATGCTGCGCAGGCAGCTGGCGCGCAACAACCGCAGCACGGTGCTGGCGATTCTGGTCAGCGCCATGATGATCAGCGCGGCGCTGCTGCTCAGGTAGTATCGACCACGGTCGACTTACGGCGGGATGACGGGGGGGCTTCAGCTCTTCTCTGGAAGGGTCTCGGCAAGGATGTGAT
>JANEMG010000160.1 GCA_024511045.1 Gammaproteobacteria bacterium
CCTCTGCGCTATCGCACGCCGGATAAACAGTGCGGCCCTGGTCGCTACCGAGGACTAACCGCCTTCGCTTCGCTCTCCATGGCGGTCAGCGAGGGTGGTGGTCAGGGAGCATGACTACCAGTTCCCGGAGATGAAGTATCTCTTCGATTCCCTGCATTATCTGTGGCGGTCGGTCTTTGCCCTGCCCAACGAAATGCCCAATGCGGACAATTATTTCAGCATCGATGACTGGGCCATGCTGTTCATCGAAGCGGGATTCCGCTTGTTGAAACAGCAGGTCGATTGCCCCTATGCCGTTACCGAGTATCTGGTGTTTGAAAAATAAACGCGGGCATGTCGTTTTTATCCCGACGCACCCATACTAGGGTTTAGAGAACAGCGCTTCTGATCGCATTACCGGATTTTTCCGGTATTCCACATCGAGATTGAGCAGTCTTGCAAGGGTTTTGCTTCTGCCGTTGGCTGATATACAATTAGCGGACAGCCACGAAGGCGGCCGTCGGCCGCACAATCCTTATTTTCCGATGTCATCAGCAAAGCCCCTGATCCACTCGCTGCCTTATTTTGCAGACAGCGCCAAGCTGTTCGCGCCGCTCGCCAGCAAGCCCTGGGCGGTTTTTCTGGACAGCGGCTATCCTGGCAGCCACCAGGGACGTTATGACATCATCGCCGCCGATCCCTGCTGCACGCTGGTGACCTGTGGCCAGGACACCGAAATCACCTGCAATGGCGCAAGCCGTATTTCTTCCGGGGATCCTTTTCAGCTGCTCAAGGAGCAGTTGCTGCCCCTGCAGCAGGGCCATGAGCAGCTGCCATTCTCCGGTGGCGCCATTGGCTATTTCGCCTACGACCTGGCCCGCCGCCTGGAAAAAATCCCCACCATCGCCGAAGATGCGGAACAGATTCCGGAAATGCTGGTCGGCATCTATGACTGGGCGGTGGTCATCGATCACAAATTGCAGCAGAGCCGGCTGGTTGGCCGGCAGCGCGTCGCTGAAACCCGGGATAAATGGCAGGAACTGATCGAGCGGTTCAGTCAAATCAGTGAGGATCAGGTGGAGCCGACCTTTCGGGTCGTCGACGGAATTCACTGCAACATGACCCGGGAAAGCTACAGTGATGCCTTTCGGCGCATCAAGCAATACCTGCGCCAGGGAGACTGCTACCAGGTCAATCTGGCGCAGCGTTTCAGCAGCCGCTGCGAAGGGGAGCCTTGGTTCGCCTATCAGGCGTTGCGGGATCTCAACGCGGCACCGTTCAGCGCCTATCTGAACTTCCCCCAGGTGCAGGTTCTGAGTTCTTCACCAGAACGTTTTCTGAAGGTCGTCGCGGGTCATGTGGAAACCAAGCCGATCAAGGGGACGCGCCCCAGAATGCAGGACATCACCGAGGACAATCGGCAGATACATGCGCTGGTCGACAGCATCAAGGACCGCGCGGAAAATGTCATGATCGTCGATCTGCTGCGCAATGACATCAGCAAGAACTGCAAAAAAGGTTCGGTGCGCGTTCCGGAATTGTTTACCGTGGAAAGTTTTGCCACGGTGCATCATCTGGTCAGCACGGTCACCGGTGAACTGGATGACGATGCCCATGCCCTGGATCTGCTGCGCAGCTGCTTCCCCGGGGGGTCGATCACCGGCGCGCCGAAAATACGCGCCATGCAGATCATCGAAGAACTGGAACCCCATCGGCGCGGCGTGTATTGCGGCGCCATTGGCTATATCGGTTTCGATGGCGGCATGGACAGCAACATTGCCATCAGAACGCTGGTGCATTCGCGGCACTGCATCCGCTTCTGGGCGGGAGGCGGCATCGTCATGGATTCGGACCTGGATGCGGAATACCAGGAAAGCTTCGACAAGGCAGGGGCAATGCTGCAATTGCTGCGCAGTCTGCGCAGGAATGGCGATTGATATGTGGGTGATCAAGATCGGCGGCAGCCTGCTGGATTCACCGAAGCTGCCGGAATGGCTTGACGGCATCGCGGAAAATTGTGCCGGCAAAGCCGTCATCGTACCGGGAGGCGGCGTTTTTGCCGACCAGGTCAGAAGCATGCAGAAGCAATGGCATTTCGATGATCGGACCGCCCATAGAATGGCCATTCTGGCCATGCGGCAGATGGCGCTGCTGTTTCAGGGACTGAATGACAACCTGCTGCTGGTCGATACGCTGGCGGACATCACAGCAGGACTCAGTCAGGGCAGGGTGGTGCTCTGGGCGCCCGGTGCGGAACTCTATGACCGGGAGGATATTCCCGCCTCCTGGGATATCACATCGGACAGCCTGTCGGCATGGCTGGGCGGACAACTGGCAGCCGATTTGCTGGTGCTGGTCAAATCGGCTGCCATTCCACCGACTTATAAGTTGCAGCAGCTTGTCGCTGCAGGCGTGCTGGACAAGGCATTCAGCGCTTATCTGCAATGTCGGCTGCAGTTGCTGCACCACGACGACCTGCAGATGTTTTTATCCCTGTGCCGCGCAAGATGAAGAGCGGCGAGCATGGCGCACACAATTGTGGCACTATGGGTTTGCAGCGTGGTGCCCGGCAATGTTGACGAATCTTTGACATCGCTCTGGTATGGGCCTGACGCATCACAAAATTTGCCGTTTATTCCCTTTACATTGAAAATTCAGCTTCTTATGAAACCAACCAGGCTCGACCTCGACTGAACAATGGCGTTTTCCCAAAAAGACAAAGCAAAACCCTTTCCATCGGCGCAGCAACTGGCCGGTAAACCTGCCTCTTTTCTGGCCAGGTTCGTGGTGAAAAAATGCCGTCAATTCTATTATCGGACCCGGGAGTCATTCGGACAGCATAAAAGAGATATCGTGGTGCTGCGCGTCGAGGAGGCCTGCGAAAGCCTGCAGGACACCCGGGAACATTTCGAGCAGGCACTGGAGCGTTTCAAGGGGATGGTGCAGTTTGATGCTGGATCCCTGGAAAGTCGCTATATGCTGCTGAAGCGGCAGTTCGAGATCAGCCAGAACAAGGCTCAGCAGGTCTCGGACAGAATTACAGCCATCGAGGAAGTCAGCGAAGCCTTGTTTCTGGAATGGGAGGCGGAACTGGCTCACTATACCAATCGCTCTCTGCGGTCCCGGAGCCGGCAGCAATTGAAGGTCAGCCGCCAGAATTATGGGCGGCTGATCAAGGCCATGCATCGCGCTGAAGCGAAAATCAAGCCGGTACTGGCGGCTTTCCGGGATCAGGTGCTGTTTTTGAAGCACAATTTGAACGCCCAGGCGATCGCGGCACTGCAGAATGAACTGCTGGAAATCGGCGTGGATATCATGCAGCTGATACAGGCCATGGAAAAGTCCATCAACGAGGCCAATGCCTTTGTCTCGACCCTGGTGCCGGAAAGGGCGCTGCCGGCGCCGGACGAATAGACTCGGGCATCGCGTGCCAGGGCCTGCCGCTGTCAGGCCCTCCATAGATGAAATACCGGCAATGACCTGATCGGCAGGCGGGGCACTTGGCAAAGATGCTGGCGGCAGGAGGGCGTCACCAGACTTGCGGGGATAGAGTCTCTGCGTTCTTTGCCAAACACCCCCTGCCTGAATTGGAATGGCGATGAAGTGTTGTTTACCGGGGTTTGCCCGCCCGCAGGTTGTAAAGTACGTTATTGTCCTTGTCACGCTGGGTCATTTTCTGTTTGGGGATGCTTTGTGCCTTTCGCTCGGCGATGACCTTATTGATCATGTCGTCCCAGGAGGCGTATTTGGTATAGGCCGGAATGCCGGCAGCCTTGCGTTGCTGAAAGTATTTTTTGCCAAGTTCAATGATTTCGGGTGCGGTCTTGCCGTCCACGGTATCGAGAAATTCATCGCCGCTGCCCAGGGCATCCCGGATGGTCCAGAAACCTATTTCGAATTCCATGCGCTGCTCTTCTGGCAGATAATATTTCATCCTGTTCAATGACTTGAATGCGGCCTGGATGTTGTGGGCTTTGATCGTCGGCTCTCCGCCGCAGCCAGCAATGATAAGAGTAAACAGGCAGATAAAAAAGATAAATGTTTTCCTCATGGTGTTGCCTCAAGAATATTGATATTAACTGGTTGATTTATAGTTATTTAGAGTCTATAAACATCCATCCATGGGATGTTTATAGAAAGAAAACAGCAAATGCGATTGGCTGCTTTCTTCACAATCAATGGCTTGAGGCCATTGATTGTGCCGGCACATCCCTGTGCCGGATCAGTTCCCGTCATTTATAGACGGGACCTGACTATTATTTATTGATTTGTGGTCGGGATTCAGGATCCCGGAACAGAACAGGGATTACTGCGTCATGTATACTACCCACTACGGATGATGTCTACAAGCATCGAATAGTAAAGTAAAATACTCGGTCATTATAAACCCAAGCAAGCACTCCATGCTGGAATTTATCCTGTTACTCAAGCAGCGCTACCAGACGATTCTGGAGAGTCAGTTCGCCGATGAAAATCTCCGGACACTCTATCAGGGACGTATCGACACGCTGATTCTTGCCGAAGCATTCATCCGCAAAGGTCTGCTGCTGGCGTCCATACCCGATCACCCACTGCAGATTGCCGTCATCGGACCAACGCAAGCCGGAAAAAGCACAGTAACAAACCTGCTGCTTGGCACAGCAGCGGCCGGCGTCAGTCCACTTGCCGGTTTTACGGTTCATCCCCAGGGTTTCTGTTCTGACCCGAGCGCCGGTCAATGTCCCTGGCTGGACGAATATTTCGATCATTTCCAGCGCCTTCCCCATGCCCGGCTGGACAAGAACCGGCCTGCCTGCTACGCGTTGACGAAACTGGAAAATCACCAGGTTGGTCTGCTGCCGCCCTGTATACTTTGGGACACGCCGGATTTCGATTCCATCGACGCCGCCAGCTACCGGGAAGGGGTTTTGCGCACCGCAGCATTGGCGGATGTACTGCTGGTCGTGGTCAGCAAGGAAAAATATGCCGACCAGTCGGTGTGGGAGACGCTGGGTCTGCTGGAACCCCTGCAGCAACCGACGCTGATTTTGGTCAACAAGCTCACTGAAAACGCCCGCTCCGCCGTTTTGCATTCATTGCAGGAAAAGTGGTGCCAGGCGCGTTCCGATGCGTTTCCTGAGGTGCTCAGCCTCCCCTATCAGCGCAGTACGGCGCCTGCGCAGTGGCCTGCCAGGGAGCTGGAAAAAGTGCTGAAACAATTGTCAAAAACTGCCAGAAAAAACAGGCTGCGTACGCACTTCCAGTGCCAGCAGCGACTGCTCACCAGTCATTGGGACAGCTGGCTGGAACCGGTGCTGGCAGAGCATGCCGCCTTGGCAGAATGGGAAAAACTGGTGGCGGAGAGCATACGCCAGGCACTGGCCAATTATCATCGTGACTATCTCGATCATCCGCACCACTATGAAACCTTCCAGAATGCCCTGGCGGAACTCCTGACCCTGCTGGAAATCCCCGGTCTGGCCCGGGTGCTGGTGCAGACCCGCAAGGTGCTGACCTGGCCGGTCAAGCAAATGATCAGGCTGGGCAAGGCCGGCTTTGGCCAGCACCGGGACTTGACCGATGGCAGCCAGGAAATTGTTTTGCTGCGGCAGATTGCCGAGCATTTGCTGATCCAGCTTGCCGACAGATTGCTGGATAAAATTGAACAGGAGCCGGAAAAGGAACAGTGGTGGAAGGCGCTCAATGCTGTTTTACGCAGGCAACGCAATGCCGTGCTGGCTGCTTTTCAAACTTCCGCCAACAACTATCATGCCGAATTCCATGAGGAAGTGGAAAGTGTCGCGCATCGCCTCTATGCCAAACTGCAGGAGCAGCCACTGACGCTGAACAGTCTGCGCGCCACCCGGGCAACCACCGATGCCGCGGCGGTAGCGCTGGCATTGCAGGCTGGCGGCATCGGACTGCACGACCTGATTATCACACCGGCGATGCTGTCGGTCTCATCCCTGCTGGCCGAAAGCGCCATAGGCGGCTACATGAAACGGGTGGAGACGGAAATGAAGCTCAAGCAACTGCACACCGTGAAACACACCCTGTTCCTCGATCCTCTGCAGGCCGCTCTGCTGACCTTTCCGAAAATGCTCGACCGGCACCTTTCCTTCAATATTTCTC